>BJFV01000004.1 GCA_014190055.1 Actinomycetes bacterium | reverse complement strand
GCGTCTTTTAATCCAATAATCACATAGTGCCAACCTGGGTCTGGGGCTTGTGCGACATCGGTTGCGCTCGGGTAAGGCTCGGTGTGCGTGTGACTATGTACGACGCCAATAATCGCTAGGCCACGAGACTCAGCGTCGAGTTCGATTCGCAGGTGATCTCGCGGATCAACCGTGTAAATAATTTTGCTCTGCGCAATGTTTCGACACGGGTGAAACTCGCGCGCTACATCGCTGCCAAATTCGCCCACCAGAAAACCACAACATTCGAGCGGAGTTTCTGCGAGCGCCAACTGCTTGATCTGCTCAAGTACCGAATTTGGTAACACGATTTGTGACGGCAAATTTTGATTTGACATTGCCCTAAAAGGCTACAGGTACGCTTAAAGCACGCTATGAAACACGAAGGCCCAGAGATCATCGCCAGCAATCGCAAGGCGCGACACAACTACACAATCGTTGATGTCATTGAGGCTGGCATTGTGCTGCACGGAAGCGAAGTTAAAAGTTTGCGCGAAGGCCAAGTTCAGATTGCCGAGGCCTATGCACACGTCGTTCGAGGCGAGATGTGGCTCGAAGGCGTACATGTCGCCGTCTATCGGTTTAGCCACGGCGTTGGCTCTCACGAACCAATGCGTTCACGCAAACTGCTGTTGCATCGCGAACAAATTCGCAAACTTCAAGAACGCATGGCCAAAGAGCGACTCACGCTTGTACCTCTATCTATGCTGCTCAAGAACGGTCGCGTCAAAGTTGAACTCGCTCTCGCTAAGGGCCGACAGAAAGAAGATCGTCGTCAAGCCATTGCCGAGAAAGAATCAAAACTTGAAATGCGCCGCGAAGCCGGCCGAATACGCAAAGGCACTTCGTAATTATTTTGCCCGCGATCGGGCAATCAATCTCACACACGCTTGCCGTAGACTGCAGGTGTTACGTAAGTTCAAAGGGGCTGACAGGTTTCGACGTCAGATTCGATGTTCGAGCGTGCGACTCGAGTTGCTCAGACTCGTAAAACGGGGCAAAAAAATAACTGCCAACAAGCAGTTCGCTCTCGCCGCCTAATTAAGTGGCAGAGAGCAACCGTGAGCCGCAAGGTCGCACGGGGCCAATTCACCGCAGCCCGGCAACAGAAGCGGGGAATGACAGCAAGAAAGAATGCTGACGTCGAGAAAGACCGATGACCGTACAGAAAGTTGTACCGCGACTTGTGCACTCCGTGCACTTGTGACCGACCCGCCGGCGTTGCTGCGTAGCAACAATGCGGGAATAGTCGTATCACGGGCGCTCAACGGCTGATGGACGGGGGTTCGATTCCCCCCAGCTCCACCATTGTTTGGCGATTTCAGGCGAAAATTTTTTGATCGCTTCGAAATCGTAGATTAATAGTTATGAAGTTCGCACCAATTTCTGATCGCCTTGCAGGATTAGGCGCCGCCAAGTGGGCAGTCCACGCAGAGGGTTTGCGTCGGGCAAGTTTGGGCGAACCAATAATCATGTTGTCAATCGGTGAACCAGATTTGCCGCCGCCCGCAAGTGTTCTCGATGCGGCAGCTACAGCCATGCGTAGTGGACGCACTCGCTACGCACACGGCCAAGGCGAACCACAAACACTGGCAGCGATCGCAAATCACCTAACACAACGTTCTGGTGTAGCGGTTTCGCCAGAGCAAATTCTCTATACGGCAGGCACGCAAAATGGTCTTTGCACTGCGCTACTTACACTCGTGCAAACTGGCGATGAAGTTCTCGTGCCCGACCCGTATTACGCAACATACGAAGGCCTAGTCGCAGCATCGGGTGCCACTTTTATACCAGTTGCAACTCGACCTGAAGATAATTTTCATGTCACCGCCCAAGCAATCGAACGTGCTGTCACAAAACGCACAAAAGTTTTGCTGTTAAACACACCAAGCAACCCAACGGGTGCTGTGCTGACAGAAAAAGAAATCGACGAAATTGGTGCAGTCTGTGAGCGCCACGATTTATGGATCATCTGCGACGAGGTTTATGCCGACATGACATTTGATGTGCCTTTTTGCTCACCGTTTGATCGACCCCACCTACGACATCGCACACTTGCCGTGTCATCAATTTCAAAATCGCATGCCTTGCCAGGTTTTCGTGCCGGCTGGGTTGCATCTCACCCAGACGTCACTCCTCGCCTCGTGCTCGTCGCCGAAGCAATGTTGTTTGGCTCACAACCGTTCATTGAAGATGCACTCACAGTTGCACTGAACGAAAAACACCCAGAAGTTGAACAACTTCGTCTCGCATTTCGCCAGCGCGCAGAAACATTGATAACAGCATTTGCAGACTCGCAAGCCATCACCGCGCGCATGCCCGAAGGCGGCATGTTTGTCATGCTTGACGTGCGTCGCACAAAACTCTCTGGCGAAGAATTCGCCTGGCAATTGTTGCGCCAAGAGAACGTGAGCGTGATGCCAGGTGAAAGTTTCGGCAACGGCGGCGCTGGCCACATTCGCATCGCGCTAACCGTCGACTCAGAAATCTTGCGCGACGCATGCACCAGAATTCGAAAACTCGCCGAAAAAATCTGCTCAGAGAATAACTAATTCATGACTGCCAACCAACTTCGAGTCGGTGAAGCGATAATTGATTTGCTCGCTCGCGAATACGGTGTTGATGTCGTCTTTGGCATTCCGGGCGTGCACAACATCGAGCTCTATCGCGGGTTGCATCGCTCTGGCGTTCAAGCAGTTTCGCCCCGCCACGAGCAAGGCGCAGGTTTCATGGCTGACGGTTGGTCGATCATCACTGGTCGCCCAGGAGTCTGCGTATTAATTAGTGGCCCAGGCGTAACCAACGCATTGACACCAATCGCGCAGGCCTATCACGATTCTCGACCAATGCTCGTGCTCGCCTCGACCACACCAACCGACGCTCTCGGCAAAAATTTTGGGCCGCTACATGACCTACCCGATCAAGCCAAAATCGCCGAGTCAATTTGCGCCTTCAGCGAAACAGTTACTGATCCGTCGCAGTTGCCTGCGCTCATCGAGCGCGCATTTAATGTTTTTACCTCGTCACGACCGCGACCCGTTCACATTGCAATTCCAATGGATGTCCTTGCTCAAACCTGTGAGCCATTCGCGCGAAAAAAGCTCGCCACAACCAAACCGATTGCTCCACCTAGCGAAATCTTGCGCGCTGCCGAAATTATCAACTCTGCGCAAAACCCAGTCGTGATCGCGGGTGGCGGTTGTGTCAACGCAGGTTCAGAACTTGTTGCACTCGCCCAGGCACTCGATGCACCCGTCTTACTGACTGGCAATGCCAAAGGTGTGATGTCTTCAAGTCACGAGTTGTGCGCTGGCAATTGTCTCGTGTTCGGTCGCGTGCAACGCGACGTCGAGTCTGCCGACGTCGTAGTTGTTGTTGGCACCGAACTTTCAGACACAGACCTCTACAACGGTGGCCGCGCGTTAAATTTCACTGGCAAAGTCGTAAGAATTGACATTGATCCGGCACAAATCATTCGACGCACATCGCCAACTGTTTCACTCGTCGGTGACGCGGCTAACACAATGCGTGAACTCACGACCAAAATAACGAAACGAAAATCACAGAATGGTCAGACTCGAGCAAAAACCTGGCGCGAGCACGCACGGGCCAAAACCAACGTCAAATTTCAGCCATGGCTACAGGCAATTGAAGATACGTTGCCGCCTGACGCAATAGTTGCACTCGACTCAACGCAATTGGCCTACAGCGCTCACTGGTGGCTGCCCGCGACGCAGGCACGATCATGGCTCGCACCATATGGTTTTGGCACACTCGGTTGCGCGCTACCGATGGCAATCGGTGCAAGCATCGCTGCACCAACTAGACCCGTGTTGGCGATCGCTGGCGACGGCGGTTGGTTGTTCACCGTGGCCGAGATGGCGGCCGCAAAAGATCTGAACAGCAAAATCGTCTTGCTCTTATGGGACAACCACGGTTACGAACAAATCCGCGAATCGTTCGACGATGTCGCTGCGCCACCAATGGGTGTTGATGTTTCTTCGCACGATCCGGTTGCAATCGCCAAAGGTTTTGGTTGGGCAACAACGCAAGTTACGACGCCCGAGCAACTTGCGACAGCGCTACAAAATAGTTTTACGGCCAACTCGCCGCAATTTATTCGGATCGTTGCGAACTAAAAATTATTTCTCGCGGTAAACGACAAAAACTTTGCGCAAAGTTTCGTGAACCGTCCACTTGCCCTTCCAACCAATTGGAAAGATGCAACTTGAACCTGCAGTAAGTTCAACCGGATCGCCACCGTCTTGATGAACTGTCATTCGACCTGACAAAACATAAATAACTTCACCGCGAGTTGTGAACTCCCAGCGCGACGCACCTGGTTCACACTCCCAAGTGCCGGCAGTGACCGTCGGGTTGTCAAGAAAGACTTTCGCCCGTGTCATGATTTCGCCAGTCAACGGTTCAGCCGAAGGCTGACCAAGGGGTTTTGCCGCGAGATCTGCAGCCGCAATCTCACCAGCCCTAAACGAAATAGTTGGTTGAGTCATAATTTGAAACTAGCTCAGATCTGCTGGTGTTTGTCGCTCGTTGAGATGCAGGTCGGTGCCCGTGTACGGATGTGCGAGTGCTACCTCTTCGTTCAACTCAACGCCAAGACCAGGCTCTTTAGACGGAATGACATAACCATTTTCGAATTGAATTGGCTTTTTCAAAATCTTGGCGTGGAAACCGCCCCAATCTTGAATGCTTTCAAGAATCAAAAAGTTCGGAGTGCAAGTACTCAATTGAATGTTAGCCGCGCCTTCAATTGGTCCGCAATAAAGATGCGGTGCAATTTGCGCATGATATGTCTCGGCGATTGAGGCGATCTTTTTGCCCTCAAGAATGCCACCACAACGACCAGTCGCCAATTGAATAATCGACGCTCCACCGACACGCAACAAGTGCGCAAATTCATATTTCGAAGTTAAGCGCTCACCAGTAGCGATCGGAATACTCGTATGCGCCGCAACCTTGGCCATCTCTTCAGGTGCATCAGGCGGAATTGGCTCTTCAAACCACATCGGGTCGTATGGCTCGAGTTGCTTAGCCAAGCGAATCGCACCCGACGCGGTGAACTGACCATGCGTGCCGAACAAAATATCGGCACGATTGCCAACTGCTTTGCGAATCGCAGCAACCATTCGCACGCTGCGATCAATTGTCGCCAGCGACGGTTGCCGCCCGTCGTAAACCGAATATGGTCCTGCGGGGTCGAGTTTGACTGCTGTGAATCCACGCTCGACTTCACGCAGCGCAGCCTCAGCAGACATATCGGGGTCGCTGTAAAGCGGGTGGTCTGAATGCGCATCAAACTCATGTGGCGGATACAAATATGTGTAGCAACGCAAGCGATCGTGAACTTGACCGCCGAGCAATTCATAAACAGGCTTGCCTGTGTCTTTACCACAGATGTCCCACATCGCCATTTCGAGTCCGCTGACGACACCAGCTGTACTGAAGTCTGGTCGATGCGAGAAACCTGAGCCATAAGTGCGTCGCCACATTTTTTCGATGTGAAACGGATCAGAACCAAATACGTATCGAGCGAAAATATCTTCAGCAACTTTGCAAACAACTTGCGGAGAATAAGTCGCCGTATAAATCTCACCAATACCGGTAACCCCCGTATCAGTGGTTAGCTTTACGAAAATGAAATAGCGACCACCAGTACGCGGTGGCGGATTGCCGACGACAAAAGTTTGCAACTTCTCAATCTTCATGACCCCACCTACTTTTACTGTTAGAAAACAATCACATTTCGCAATGCATCGCCACGTTTTACGGCTGCAATTGCTTCGTTGATCTCTTCTAAAGGATATGTCTTGGTTACGAGTTCATCTAGTTTCAAGCGACCTTGCTCATAAAGAGCAATCAGATTCGGAATATCAATCTGAATTCGTGCCGAACCCATCTTCGAGCCGAGAATATTTTGGCTATATGCCGCCATCGTGCCAGGGTCAATTTCTGACATCACTCCGTTTGCAGGCATGCCAACTAATACGACAGTGCCAGACTTAGCTAGCAAACCATACGAAGAGTCAAATGCTTGTTTCGCACCAACAGTGACGAACACATAGTCCGCACCTCGACCGTCGGTGATCTCTTGTACGCGCTTAGCAACATCTTCTTTTCCTGAATTGATGCCGTGTGTTGCCCCGAACTTCTTGGCCGCTTCAAGTTTCGAATCTGAAAGATCAATCGCAACGATCGATCTTGCGCCACTAACACGAGCGCCCTGCACCGAGTTCAAACCAACGCCACCAGCACCAATAACAACCACATGACTGCCTGGCTCAACTTTTGCCGTATTTGTCACCGCGCCAAAACCAGTTATCACACCACAAGCCAGCAATGATGCGCTTGCTGACTTAATATCTTTCGAAATCACGACTACTTGCGACTCGTGAACAACCACATGTTCGGCGAAACTTCCGGTGCGCATCGCTTGCACAATTGACTCACCCGACTTCGAAGTCAGCGGGCTCTTGGCATCGAGTGCGAACGATGTTTCGCAAGTTACGGGCATGCCACGCGAACATCCGCGACAGTGACCGCAAGACCGAATCAGCGTCACCACAACTTGATCGCCAACTTTGACCGACGAAACGCCAGCGCCTAGTTCTTCAACAACACCAACACTCTCATGGCCAAAAATCGCCGGCAAGGTGCCGCCCCACGCACCGTCGGCATACGAAATATCACTGTGGCAAATTGCAGTTGCCAAAATCTTTATGCGCAACTCGCTGGCTTGTGGCTTTGCCAGATTGACTTCTTCAATTACGAGTGGCTTACCAAACTCGCGACAAACTGCAGCTTTCATTAACTTCGCCTTTCATAATTTTTAGTCTCGAAAATCGCGAGATTCTTGGTCGAGAATCTCGGTCAACGCCGCGAAGTGGTACTCGGCAGCATTCGGATACTCTAGCCATTGTTTACAAACCATCGCAGCAGTCTCATTGGGTATCAACTCGAGTTCACGGCCAGTCGACAGTGCCAACACTTGCAATTGCGATGCTTTCTCAAGATAATAAAGTTCATCGAACGCTTCGGCCACCGTCTTACCAACAACAATCACTCCGTGATTCGCCAAAAACAGCACGCTGCGCGACCGCCCCAATAGTTTGGCGACCCGCTCTCCTTCGCTTACTTCAAGTGCCATACCGGCATAGTCGCGGTCATATGCGATGCGATTGTGAAAACGACAAGCGTTCTGGTCGAGCATCAAGAACTCAAAATCTCGCAAACATGCCAACGCTGTCGTATACGGCATGTGCGTGTGCAGCACACAGCGTGCGTCAGGCACCAACTTATGTATCTGTCCATGCAAGTTCATCGCCGTCGGGTCGACAATTTGACTGTGGCTGATACCAAAATCAGCTTCATTCATGTCGACAAGCAATAAGTCACTCGCTCGCATCTGCGAAAAGTGCCGACCTGCAGGGTTTATTAGAAATTTCTGACCGTCATCAGAGACAGCGACACTGAAATGATTGGCAACTGCTTCATGCAAGTTCAGGCGCGCCGCCCAGCGAAATGCAACTGACAGATCTAATCGAGCTTGCTGCTCGCGAGTCATGACTTAAATGCTATTGCAAACGAGCAGGAAACCCAGGTGCGCGCAGATCTGTGCCGAGCGCGTCTTCAAGAAGTTTGACGACTTGTGTCGACCACGCTTCACCACCATATTGCGCTTTGGCGCGCACAAATGCTTGCTGCACCGTGCTCGCCACATCAAGTGGCACACCAAACTTGCGGCCATACTCCATCGCAAAGCCCATGTCTTTTAGTGCGAGATCCATCGTGAAGCCGATGTCGTAGCTGCCATTGAGAATGACTTGGCCTTCAGTTTCGTGAACAAAACTATTGCCTGAACTGTTTTTGATTACTTCAAACGCGACACCGAGATCAATGCCGCCTTTTTTCGCCAGCATCAATGCCTCGCCACACGCCACAAGATGAATGAACGCAAGCATGTTCGTGATCACTTTGATTACGGCTGCACTTCCGAGTTCGCCAACATAGATAACTGGTTTGCCCATCGCCTCAAGAAGATCTTTATGCGCTTCAAAAATCTTCGGGTCGCCACCTACCAAAACGGTGATGTCTCCTTCGGCTGCTTTATGCACGCCGCCGGTAACTGGTGATTCAAGCGAGTTGAAACCCAACTTGGCGGCAATTTCACCAAGACGAAGTGTTTCGCTGCGGTCGTTGGTGCTCATGTCGATCCACGTGGCGCCTTTAGCTAAACCACAAAAAATTCCGTTTTCACCATCGACGACTGCGTCAATCGCCCGCGGTGATGGCAAACAAGTGAATACAACTTCAGATGCTTGAGCAACCTCTTTGGCATTGTTCGCCCACTTCGCACCCTTGGCAATGAGACCGTCGCCAAGAGACTTATTCAAATCATTAATCGTTACGTTGTGCCCAGCGCGCAACAAACTTGCTGCTAGGTAAACGCCTAAATGTCCGAGTCCGATGAAACCGCAATTTCTTGGTGCTGTTTTGCTCATAGTTGTATCCATGTCGTCTTGAGATTGGTGTAACCCTCTATTGAATGCATCGAGCGATCACGACCCGTGCCAGATTGTTTGAATCCGCCGAACGGTGTTGTAATCGAACCCTTATCAAAAGTATTCACCCAAACTGTGCCAGTGCGCAATTTGCGCGCAATGCGGTGGGCTTTCGTAATATCGCGTGTCCACACGGCTGAAGCCAAACCATATTGAGTGTCATTGGCGATGCGCACGGCTTCGTCAGCACTTTCTACAGAGATTGACGCCAACACTGGACCAAAGATTTCTTCACGCTCAATACGCATTCCAGGTTTCACATTTTGAAACACGGTTGGCTTGATATACACACCGCCCTTTACTGGTTCGGCTTTCTCGCCACCAGAAAAAACTTTCGCGCCCTCGTTTTTGCCGATATCGATATAACCAAGTACTCGTTCAAATTGAGTTTTGTCAACAATCGTGCCCATCGCCGTGGTCGGGTCATAAGGGTCGCCAGGTTGAATCGACTTACCAACGTTGGTGATTTTTTCAAGCAATTCTTCTTCGACTGCTTTTTCTACAACAAGTCGCGTTCCCGCATGACAGGTTTGACCGGAGTTATAGAAAACTCCCCAAGCAATCGATGATGCCGCAGCGTCAAGGTCTGCGCAATCACTTAAAACAATTTGCGGTGTCTTGCCACCCAACTCAAGAGAAACTGACTTGCCGTTGCTCTCGGCTGCATATGTCAAAAAGTACCGCCCAACTTCAGTTGAGCCTGTGAACGCAAGTTTGTCGACATCCATATGTCGACCAAGTGCCGCACCAGCTGTCGGTCCAAAACCAGGCACAACATTCAAAACGCCGTCTGGCAAACCTGCTTGCGAACCGAGTTCGGCAAAATACAACGCCGAAAGTGGCGACTGCTCTGCTGGTTTAAGCACAACAGAGTTTCCACCGGCTAACGCAGCGCCGACTTTCCATGACGAAATAATCAACGGATAGTTCCATGGCACAACAGCACCGACAACACCAAGAGGTTCGCGCTCAATCAACGCCACAGCATCGCGTGGCACAGGTGCGACCTGGCCGTACATTTTGTCGATTGTTTCGGCAAACCACTGCAAATTATTGGCTGCCGATGCAATATCTACGTTCACCGAGTCACCAATCGGCTTGCCGACATCCATAGTTTCAAGCAGCGCGAGTTCGTAAATGTTTTCGCGCATCAACTGCACCCAGCGCAACATAATATTTTTGCGATCCAGTGGCGCCATTTCGCTCCACACGCCGTTATTGAACGACTTTCGTGCAGCAGCCACCGCGCGATCAATATCTTGTTTGTCGCCCTCGGCAACATTTGCTACAACCGTGTTATCGCGCGGATTAATCGACTCAAATGTCTTGCCGCTCGCTGAATCTACAAATTTGCCGTCTATGAATAGCTGTGTTCGCGACACTTTTTGTGCCGCGCGCTTTGTCCATTCTTCACGACTAAGTAGATCGGTCATCTTTTCACTCCATTACTTTTTGGCTGATAATCAAGCCACGACGCTATCAGTACGACCTGTCAGAATATAAGCGTGCATTCAGAACAAGCGTCGAATACCCCGACAACTTGTCTATTGGCAATCGCCTCGGTGCATCGCACGGGCTCGACTCTGCTGTGTTCGATCTTGCGGGCTACTCACTTGGCTGGCATGCCTATGGAATATCTGAATATTCACACTAAGAACTTCACGAATTTTCGTAACGAGAACAATTTGCCCAAACTCAATTTGCGTGGTGCGCTGATCGGTGCCGTGCGAAAAGTCACCGGACGCAATTCGTGGCGCAACATCGATTATTTCTCTGACTCTTCATGGCGCGCATACTTGAACCGGGCAGCCGAACTGAATACAACACCAAACGGCGTGTTCGGCATCAAGATGCACTACAACCAATACGACGAGCACATGTTGCAACGCGGCATCGACGCCAATTTTTGGAACGCGCCAATCAAGTGGGTGCGCATAACTCGCGACAACGAAATCAGACAGGCAATTTCTCTCGTGCGTGCCGAACAATCAAACCAATGGAACAGCAATATGACTGCAATTCGCGAACCTGTCTACAACGAACAGGCAATCGTCGATGCGCTAGAAACTATTTCAACTGCCAACAAAAATTGGGACGCATATTTTGCCAAGCACTCGATAACACCGTTATTCGTAACTTACGAACAACTTACTCGTGATATGAATACCACCGTTCGGCGAATCATGAGTCACATCAACACGCCGATTGAAACAGTGCCCGAACCTCAAACCAAGCGACAATCTGACGGCGCTAGCGCACAGTGGGAGCAACAATTCTTGAACTCCCGACCCGAATTTGCCTCGCGCGCTGCCACAATATAAGAGTGAGCGTTTCGGCGATCTTCGATCCAACTCAATGGAGTCAAGTTAAAGATTTCTCTTTCCGCGACATCACCTATCATCGCGCAAAAGATCAAGGCACTGTTCGTATCGCCTTCAACCGGCCAGAAGTTCGTAATGCATTTCGCCCAAGTACGGTCGACGAACTTTACCGAGCACTAGATCACGCGCGCCAAACGGTTGATGTTGGTTGCGTGTTGTTGACCGGCAACGGTCCTTCGCCAAAAGATGGTGGCTGGGCATTTTGTAGTGGTGGCGACCAGCGCATTCGTGGCCGAGATGGCTATCAATACGATTCAGGCGACGAAAACAAATCGAGCACGGGTCGACTGCATATTCTCGAGGTACAACGACTAATTCGGTTCATGCCGAAAATTGTTATTTGTGTTGTGCCGGGTTGGGCCGCCGGTGGTGGCCACAGCCTGCATGTCGTCAGCGACTTGACTTTGGCTAGCAAAGAACACGCAAGGTTCAAGCAAACCGATGCCGATGTCGCAAGCTTTGATGGTGGCTTTGGCTCGGCTTATCTTGCTCGCCAAGTCGGTCAGAAGTTTGCTCGCGAAATTTTCTTTCTCGGTCGCGAATACTCCGCCGAAGATGCCCACCGCATGGGCATGGTCAATGCTGTTGTCGATCATGCAGACCTCGAAAAAGTTGCTCTCGAGTGGGCCCGAGAGATCAATGCAAAAAGCCCAATGGCCCAACGCATGCTTAAGTTCGCATTCAACGCAATCGACGACGGCCTTGTCGGTCAGCAGATTTTTGCCGGCGAGGCAACCCGTCTGGCATATATGACTGAAGAAGCCGCCGAAGGTCGCGACTCGTTCGTTGAAAAACGCGACGCCGACTGGTCAAAATACCCCTGGCATTTCTGATCTTGCGACGCTTGCGCTAGAACTCGCAATGATCACAACGATTACATCAAGTCAAGACCCGCGACTTGACCCGCTTCGACTAAACGAGCGACAACTCACAACAATTGCGCAGCGCCGTTCAACTATCGCTGCGGGTCGCTTCATCGCCGAAGGTGATCTTGTTGTTGCTCGAGCACTCGAAGCCGGCTACAAACCCGAAGTCGTGTTGTGCGACGCCGAACAGGCCGAGCGTTTGCATCAACAAGTCTCTGAATTGGGCGGCCAATGTCTGATGGCTGAGATTGAAATTCGCCGTGAAGCAACTGGTCTTGGGGTGCCACTTAGCGCACTTGGCGTTTTTTATCGACCCGAGCCGCAAACAGTTGACCAAATAATTTCTCGCGCTCGTCGCATCATTGTTGTCGAAGCAGTAGATAACCCAAGCAATATTGGGGCCATAGTTCGCTGCGCAACTGGTTTGGGTTGGGATGGTTTGATCTGCGACACGACAAGTGCCGACCCACTTTCACGCCGTGGGCTGCGGGTTTCTATGGGGTCGGCATTTAATTTAAGTTTCGCTCGCACAACCGACATCGTTGCAACACTCAAAACTTTGCAGGCTCATAGTTTTAAAGTTTTTGCATTAACGCCAGACAGCAACTCAATTGATATTGACCAAGTCGAAATCGCACCTGCTCAAAAACGTGCAATCATTTTTGGCTCAGAGCGCGCAGGCCTAAGCGAGCAAGCACTCGCCTGCGCCGATGCTCGAGTCAAAATTGCTATGAATCCGAATGTTGATTCGCTCAATGTTGCTGCCGCTGCAGCGATTTCTTGCTACGCGCTGCGCTAGCGCAAGCTGACGCGAGTTAGCGCGGATAATCTGCTGACGAAATCGGCAAACCTGTGTCGTTGCGCAAGTGCTCGGCAGCCTTGACGAAGTATTCGGTCATCGTTGCGCGAACGCCATCGTCATCGACTAGTTCATTGACTGCGGTCAACATGTGCACAAGCCAGCGGTCTCGCTCTAAGTTGCCAATGCGAAACGGCATATGCCGCATTCGCAGTTTCGGATGACCACGATTCTCATTGAACAACATCGGCCCACCCCAATACTGGGCAAGAAACCAAGTCAAGTGTTGTCGCGCCTTAACCAGATTTTTGGGGTCCTCGTAGAGCACGATCAAAACTTCGTCAGTGGCGACACCTTCATAAAAACGGTCGACGAGCCTCTCAAAGAACGCAAGGCCACCAACTTGATCGTAGAGCGAACTATCTGAAGTCAGGGTCTTGCCAATCTGGAAACAAATTTGGCATCTCAGTTGAAACTTTCATCGTGAAGTTTGCAGCACGTTTTTCAAGAAAGCTCATGACGCCTTCGCGCGCATCGGCAGATTTACCGCGCTGCAAAATGCCACGTGACTCTGCTCGATGTGCTTCCATCGGGTGTGATGCCCCGAGCATTCGCCATAACATCTGTCGCGAAAGCGCAACAGAAACAGGTGCCGTGTTTTCGACGATCTCTTTTGCCAGCATCTGGGCCGCGCCAAGCAATTCGTCACCCGAATGAACGCTCCGCACAAGCCCCGCATCACTGGCTTCTTGGGGCGAAATCATTCGACCGGTAAACACCCACTCGGTAGCCCGCGAAATGCCGACGACGCGCGGCAAAAACCAAGAAGAACACGCTTCTGTGATAATTCCGCGGCGTGCAAAGACAAAACCAAATCTTGCGCTGTCACTGGCTAAACGAATATCCATCGGCAATGTCATCGTTACGCCCACTCCGACAGCAGCACCATTAATTGCTCCGATTACAGGTTTTAAACTTTCGAAAATCCGCAGTGATACGAGTCCGCCCCCATCGCGTGGTACGTCTTTCAAACCAGGCACATCGCTGCCACCCCGACTAAATGTTTCTCCACCAGCAGAGAGATCTGCGCCTGCACAAAACGCGCGACCGGCACCCGTCACTATGACTGCGCGCACATCGTCATCGGCATCTGACAAGTCGAATGCCGCAATTAGTTCGTGCAACATCGTGTTGGTAAATGCATTCAGTTTTTCTGGACGATTCAACGTAATCGTCGCAACATTGTCGCTAACTACATAATTGATTTGACTAAACATCAAGAAAGCGCGTCGCCGCAATTGCCGAACCGACTGCACCGACAAAAGCACCAATAGCCAACAAAATAAACATCACCGAAGTCAAATAACTATCGGGCACAACAAGCGAACTGATACCCGTGCCTGGCTTAAACCCCGTGACACCGTTCGTCCAAGCTGAGTTCAAAAGCCACAGACCACCGCAAGAAACAACTCCGCCGATTAGACCTTGCAATAGACCTTCCAACATAAACGGCACTCGAATAAACCAGTTTGTGGCGCCAACTAACTTCATTACTTCGATCTCACGGCGCCTGGCGAACATGGCGGTGCGAATCGTGTTCCAGATCAAGCCAACAGCAACGAGCAGCAGCACGAGCGAAGTAATTAACGTCACGACTCGAATGAAGTTCGACAAAGTTGAGATCACCTCGAATTCGTCTTCTGCCAGTGCGACGGCTTCAACGCCAGGCAAAGTTCGATATTGATCACTCAGCGACCTGACGAGAGTCGGATCATCTGAAAGTGGCACCACTTTAAATTGCGTCGGTATCGTCTCTGGCGTCAGCAAGCCGAGCGTCACTGGGTCACCAGCGAAAATTCGCTTTGCCTCTTCGTAACTTTCGGTCTTGTTTAAATAGCGCAGTTTTTCGACATCAATAATTGTTGGCGATGCGCGCAACACCGAATCAATCAGGGCGATTTGCTCAGCCGAAGCATCGCTTCGAACAAACACAATCATCTCGACGTCACCGCGCCACTGCACTAGCAAGTTCTCAAACGCTCGTTGAATCAAAAAGGTAGCGCCAACCAAAAGCAGAGATACCGCAGAAGTCAAAACCGCTGCAGCAGTCAGAGTGATGTTGCGTCTAAAACTCTCCCACGTTTCGCGAAAGGCATAGGCAATTCGTGAAAACATCTACTCGTACACTCCGCGCTCTTGGTCGCGCACAATTACGCCACGATCTAATTGAATTACTCTTCGGCGCATGGCATTAACGACTCGGTGGTCGTGAGTTGCCATAACTACTGTCGTGCCAGTTTGATTAATTTCGTCGAGCAAGCCCATGATGCCTTCGCTGGTGTTCGGGTCAAGGTTGCCAGTTGGCTCGTCAGCCAACATTATTAACGGACGATTGACGAAAGCTCGAGCAATTGAAACGCGTTGTTGCTCGCCACCTGAAAGTTGATTTGGAAACCTGTCTTGCTTGTCTGCCAAACCGACCAAATCGAGAACAATTGGCACTTGTCTTGCGATCACATGTCGTGGTTTGCCGATTACTTCGAGTGCGAATGCCACGTTTTCAAACACCGTTTTGTTCAGCAGCAATTTATAGTCCTGAAAGACATTGCCCATGCTGCGACGCAGGTGCGGCACCCGCGAGGCTGGCAGTTCGTTGATGTTTTGTCCTGCAACCCAAACATCGCCGCGTTCTGGTTGTTCTTGACGATTGATCAGGCGCAATAGTGTCGATTTGCCCGAACCAGACGGCCCAACCAAGAAAACGAACTGACTCTTGGGGATATCAAAAGAGGCGTCTCGCACAGCAACCGTTTCGGTGCCATATATTTTCGTCACATTTTCAAGACGAATCATTGCGACAAACTTACCATTGTCGAACTGAATCGCCGATCAGGCTTATTCGCTATCAGAACGCCGCCAACGAAGAAAGCCTTCCATGAATTCGTCTAAATCTCCGTCGAGCACTGCTGTCACATTGCTGCTCTCGACACTCGACCTTAAATCTTTCACCATTTGATAAGGCTGCAAGACGTACGAGCGAATCTGACTTCCCCATCCAACTTGTGCTTGTTTACCAGCAATCTGCGAAAGCGCGGCTGCTTTTTCTTCTTCGTCTTGCGCAATGATCATTGCCTTCAATCGCTTCATCGCACTCTCACGATTTTGCAATTGACTTCGCTCTTGCTGTGACGATGCCACGAGTCCGGTCGGCTCATGAATCAATCGAACTGCAGACGATGTCTTGTTGACATGTTGACCGCCCGCACCAGAAGCACGAAAAACTTCCATGCGAATATCACTTTCGTTGATCTCAAGTTCGGCCTGATCAAGAATCGGCCAGATTTGCACCAAAGCAAAACTTGTTTGCCGACGACCTTGATTATCAAATGGGCTAATGCGCACGAGCCGATGTGTGCCGCGTTCGCTAGTCAACAGACCGTATGCGTAGCGACCACGAATAGTCACGTCAGCCGACAAGATGCCAGCCTCGGTACCAATCGAGACATCACCGATCTCAAATGCAAAACCGCGACGCTCGGCCCAGCGCCGATACATACGCAACAACATCTCGCTCCAGTCTTGAGCGTCAACGCCGCCATCTTTGGCGTTGATTTGCAAAATCGCGTCACACTCATCGTGTTCGCCCGTGAACATGCTGCGCATTTCAAGCGAGTCGAGTTGACTACGACATGCAGCGATACCTTTTTCAAGTTCTGGCTCTTGGGTTGCGTCATCTTCGGCACGAGCCAACTCGTGCAAAACGAACAAATCGTCAACGGTCGCCGAAAGCAGATTGAACTGATCGATGTCAGCTTTCAGTGCGGCGTATTGTGAATTAATTTTCTTTGCGTGTTCTTGGTCGTTCCATAAGTCTGGTTTGGCGACCTCGCCTTCGAGTTCGACAAGCAGACCTCGCGAAGTCTCGATATTTAGATATTGCGCGGCTTCACTAATGCGACGGCGCAAGTCTGCAAGGTCGCTCGAAAAATCTTTCACAACTCGTAACGCGCCCTAACTGACGCGACCGTGACACATCTTGTATTTTTTGCCAGAACCACAAGGACACGGCGCGTTGCGTGGCGTCTTTGACCAATCTGGTTGACCAAAAACACTGCCACTAGAAGCTGCTTTGGCGCTCGGTGCCTGACCAACGTTTTCATCAGATGTCTGCTGAATGTTGCTCAACTTACTGGCAGGTGCTGAGTTATTGATCACTTGTACATGCATCACGTATTTAACGAAGTCTTGGGCGATGCCTTTCATCAAGGCACCGAACATTTCGAAACCTTCGCGTTGCCATTCGATCAACGGGTCTTTCTGGCCAATAGCCCGCAAATTGATGCCCTCTTGCAGATAATCCATTTCTTCTAGGTGTTCGCGCCATCGCTGGTCGATGATTTTCAGCATTACTTGACGCTCAACTTCGCGCATGACAGGCGCAGTCATTTCGGTTTCACGCTTGACATAAAACGCACTTGCATCAGCCATAACGAGGTCGTAAATCTCATTTGTCGAATCACATTGAGCAACTTTTGCCGCGCTGATTTCAGATGGCCAGAAGGTGCGCAACTCGAGAACCAAACCGTCGATATCCCACTCGTCATCAGCCTCGGCAACACAATGCGATTCGATCAACGAATCAACAGCCTCAGCCAAATATTCCATTGCTGCTGACTTGAGATCAAGGCCTTGCAAAATCTGATCGCGACGCAAATAAATAATTTTGCGTTGTTCGTTCATTACTTCGTCGTACTTAAGAACGTTTTTGCGAATCTCACCGTTGCGCTGCTCGACCGTACTCTGCGCGCGCTCAATCGCTTTGGTCACCATTTTTGCTTCGATCGCTTCGTCATCAGGCAATGCCCGACCCATCACCCACGAAAGCGCCCCAGTGGCGAACAATCTCATCAATTCATCGTCAAGACTCAAATAGAAGCGACTTTCACCAGGGTCACCCTGTCGTCCGGCGCGACCACGCAACTGATTATCGATTCGTCGACTTTCGTGGCGCTCGGTACCTAAAACATAGAGTCCGCCAAGTTGGCGAACCTTGTCACCTTCAACTTTGCAACTATCAGCATGTTTGGCAAGTTGCTCGCGATAACGCTTTTGGGCTTTGTCACGAGCCGTCAAAAAATCTGGTGGCATCGAGTCAAGCGGCGCCGGCAATGCAAACTCATCAAGAAGTGTCATCGGATCAAAACCCTCTTTGAGCACATCTTGGCGCGCGAGACCTTCAGGGTTTCCGCCCAACAAAATGTCAACGCCACGGCCAGCCATGTTTGTTGCAACAGTGATTGCACCCAGACGACCGGCTTGAGTTACAACCATCGCTTCACGAGTGTGTTGCTTTGCATTCAAAACTTCGTGTCGAATACCGCGCTGCTGCAGCTTTTTCGACAATTGCTCGCTCTTTTCGACGCTTACGGTGCCGACCAAAACTGGTTGACCTTTGGCGTGCTTTTCTTCGATATCACGAACCACCGCATCAAATTTTGCCGCTTCGGTTTTATAGATCTGGTCGGCTTGATCAATTCGTACCATCTCGCGATTGGTCGGAATCGGCACAACCTGCAAGTTGTATGTATTCATTAATTCTGCGGCCTCAGTTTGCGCAGTACCCGTCATGCCCGAGAGTTTTTCGTACATTCTGAAATAGTTCTGCAATGTGATCGTTGCCAAAGTTTGGTTTTCTTCTTTGATGTTTACGCCTTCTTTGGCTTCAACCGCTTGGTGAATACCTTCGCTCCAACGCCGACCTTCAAGAATGCGACCCGTAAACTCGTCAACGATTTTTACTTCGCCATCTTGAATGATGTAGTCCTTGTCGCGCTGATATAAGACGGCTGCCTTAAGCGCGACCTGCAGTTGGTGAACAAGATTTTGTTGAACTTCATCGTAAAGATTTTCGATACCTAGTTGCTTCTCAACTTTTTCGATGCCCGATTCTGTTGGCACAACAATTCGCTTCGCCTCTTCAACGTCGTAATCAACATCACGAACAAGTGTGCGCACGATTGCCGCGAACTGATAATAAAGTTTTGCTGCATCAGCGACGCGACCTGAAATTATCAGCGGTGTTCGTGCTTCATCGATCAAAATTGAGTCAACTTCGTCGACGATCGCAAAATTGAAGCCGCGCTGAACTTTGTCTTGCAAAGTCGCTGCCATGTTGTCGCGCAAATAATCGAAACCAAATTCGTTGTTCGTGCCGTAAGTTATGTCGCTTGCATAATCGGCTCGCTTTTCAGGTGCGCTTACACGCCGACCAGGCACAACCAGACCTACCGACAAACCCAGCCATCTGTGAATTTGTCCCATCCATTCGGCGTCACGTTGAGCCAAATAGTCGTTAGTCGTAATTTGATGCACGCCTTTGCCCGAGAGCGCGTTCAAATAAGCCGGCAATGTTGAAACAAGTGTCTTACCTTCACCTGTTTTCATTTCGGCGACCCAACCTGCATGCAGTGCTGCACCACCCATCAACTGCACGTCGTAATGACGCTGGCCAATAACACGAGTTGCAGCCTCACGTACGACCGCAAAGGCCTCGATCAACAAATCGTCTAAGGTTTCGCCTCGCTCAACGCGTGACTTGAACTCAGCGGTTTTTCCTCGCAGCGCTGCATCGTTTAATGCCGAGTATTCGCCTGCCAATGCATTTATCTCGGGCAATATCGCGGCAAGAGCCTTTACTTTCTTGCCTTCTCCGGCGCGTAAGACTCGGTCGAGGATTGCCATAAGACAGTTGATGCTACAGCCATGCAAGTAACCAGACCAGCCCCTGCTTGATAAAGCGCATGAGATGCGCTGTTTAGAGTTGCTCCAGTTGTCACTACATCGTCGATTACCAATACGTGTTCAGCGTCAAAATTTCGTGCCCGAAAAGTTGGCCCAACTAGTCGCGCGTTGCGCGACTTTCCTGTTTGTGGACGATCCGACAATCGAACCAAAACTTTTCGGCACGGCACAGATAGTTGCTTAGCAACATATTTAGCAATCAACTCAGCATGGTCAAAGCCTCGCTCAACTCTGCGTTTGGTGGTTGTCGGCGCCCACGTCACTAAATCAAGTCTCCGAAGTGTTCGACTTTGTTCAACCCTTAGTCGTTGAACAAGTGCATCGCCAATGAATCGCAGGCTCGATCTTTGATTGCGGTATTTAAAATTTAAGATCATTTTTCGAATTACTGAGTTGTACTCGAAAGCAACGAGCACTGCTCCGTGATATTCAGGTTGCTTGCTATCTAAATTAACGAGATAAGCATCAGTGATTTTCTTGGTGCACGAATTGCAGATTGATGCGCCAAGCCGACCGCATGCTGGACACGTTGCACCTATTAGGTAGCCAAAAAAATTTTCTACTCTGACCCCGAGAGCATCTATCAACTTGATCATTTTCGCAAATGTGTGTACCGAAACTAAGCGACGTGGCTAGTGTAAATGCGTGAACGAACAACAACTTAAGTTTCGCGACAGACTCGGTCAGCGTCTTGTTCGATGCATATTTGGTTTAGCACTTTTTGCAATCGGCATTTCTTTGCAAATGAATGCAAACATTGGCGCGCCCCCGTGGGACGTTTTCCA
>BJFV01000003.1 GCA_014190055.1 Actinomycetes bacterium | reverse complement strand
ATCGCCCGCGCCGCGATGATCGTGATCGTCCGGCTCGTGCGCCTCGTGATGGCGATCGAGAGCGTCGTCCAGCGAGACCGTTTGATCGTGATCGTGCGCCGCGTGGTCCGCGCCGCGATGATCGTGATCGCCCGCGTCGTGATGATGGTGAGCGTCGTCCGGCGAGAAGTTTTGATCGTGATCGTCCAGCGCGTCCGCGACGCGATGACGGCCCAGACACGCGCACAGATGCGCAGCGCAGATCAGACGATGTAAAACGTAAAACTGGTGGCCGCCGATACGGCAAAGACCCATACCCGCCGGCAAAACATACACGTGAGCGCTGGCAAGACGAAGGTTCAACGCGAAAGCCAAGTGGTGGCCGCAATTCGAATCGTGCACCTAGGCGCGATGACGACGACGATCGGTTAATGACTGTCAGCATCAAAAATGTTGAACCTGGCGATGCAAACAAAATCAAAGAGCAACTCGGCGCGACTGCTGATCGCGCGATCGAACGCTTAGCACGAGCACTTCACGCATTTGAAGCGCATCGTTATTCTGAGTCGCGCAAACTGATAATGCCACTGTTGTCGCAAGTAGTTGGCTTAGCGATTGTTCATGAAGTCGCAGGTCTGTCGATGTATCGCCTCGGTCGTTGGCAAGATGCTGCCGATCAACTTGAGATTGCGCGTGGCATCAAGCCAGGCGAAGTTGTGAATCACCCAGTTCTTGCAGATTGTTATCGCGCCTTGCGACGATACGAAAAAGTCACAGAGCTTTGGGAGTCAATGAAGTTGTTGTCGCCACCTGCTGCATTGTTGGCCGAGGGTCGCATAGTCGCTGCCGGCGCATTGGCCGATCAGGGCGAACTTCAAAGTGCAGTGCGGATGATGACCCACGGCACAAGTGATCCGCACAAGGTGCAAGAGCATCACCTTCGCGAATGGTATGTGCTGGCCGATCTTTATGATCGAGCTGGCGATGTTGCGAGTGCGCGACGCTTGTTTTTAAAGATTCAAAACAGTGACGCAAAGTTTGCTGACGTTGCTGATCGTTTAAACACCCTCGGCGAATAAATCTGCGCGCTTCGCGCCAATCAATTCGAGAAGTATCTCGAGCTATCTAATTGGCGAGTGGGCGGATGACGAGCCCGGTTTGCAACTTTGGTGTGAAGAATGTTGATTTGGGTGGCATGAGTAAACCTTCGGCGGCGGTGCGCTGAATTTCAGAAACACTCACCGGTCGAATCAAGATCGCTGCTGTGTATTTGCCAGTTTTAAGTTGAGCAGTGACTTCGCTAAAGCCATGTTGGTACGAGACTGATTTTTCGATATCGGCTAGTGCGTGCTCAAGAAACACGCTGTCAAGGTTGCGCACGCCAGTGAACATCTCTGACTTTGGTTTTAAAGATTTGGCTTGGCCATTCGGCGCGACAAAAGTTAGATGATTGTCTTGGGACATCTTCGCAATGATTGAAGGCGTGAGTGTTGGCAAATCTGTAATGTCAAAAAACTTTTCAAGCTGCGTTAATAGCGAGCCAGTTTCGACATCAGAATAAAGTCGATGAATTGCGGCAACGCTTAATTGCTCATCGATTAGTTCGTTGATGTAGCAGAGGGTTGATTTGGCGTCTTTTAGCTGTGGGTTCTCGTCGCGATAGGTGCGGCTGATTGCGTAGCGATGGTGGCCGTCGGCAATGACTACGGGATTTTGTGCAATCAGTTTGCTGATCACTGCACATCGTGCACGATTGCTGACGCGTTCGACGATATGTTGCACACCATTTTCGTCAGTGAATGCACCGAGTAATTCACCAGGTTCGTTAAGTGCTGTTGAAAGTTGAGGCGTTAACGAGAGACCCCAAATAGGTGAAAGGTTTGCTTGAGTCGCACGAGTCAAGTCAAGGCGGTCAGTTTTTGCTTTTGGTGTTGTCTGTTCGTGTGGCAAAACTTCTTTTGAGTTTGGCTCTTCGATTCGAAGTGCGCCGATAACACCGACGGTCTCACGCGCGCGGCCTGCGCTATCGACAAACTTCATGCGGTAGAGGGTAAAACTTGGCTCGGCGTCAAGTTGCAGTGCGCCCGATTCAATCCACGAAGAAAGAGTTTTCGCGGCCTCACGGTAAGCATCTGGCCCGACCGGCAAGTCGAGATGCACGATGTTGTGCGTGTTGCGTCGGGCATAACTTTCTCGGTCGGCGTCGCTTTGCACATCGTAAGGTTGACTGCAAACATCGCCGAGCGAATATTTTGCCGAATATCGAAGTGCGCGGAAGGGTTCAAACTGAGGCACACTGAAAGGGTGGCAGTGGCATCGACAAACGACAACCCGAAGGCGAAAACTAATGCCTGAGCCACGACTCGCGCCGATTCTCTGCGACTTAGACGGTGTTGTGTGGTTGTCGCATGAGCCAATTGCTGGCTCAGTAGAAGCGATTGCGGCGTTGCGTAGTGCTGGTCATCGAGTTTTGTTTGTGACGAATAATTCGTACGCCAAAGTTGCACAACAAGAAGAGACTCTCAATTCGATTGGCATACCGGCAGTTGGCGATGTGCTCACTTCGTCAGGGGCAGCGGCGACTTTGTTGAAGCCGGGTCAACGCGTTTTGGTGGCTGGTGGACCAGGCGTCGTCGAGGCAGTTGAAAGTGTTGGTGCAATTGTCGCCGGGAGAACCGATGACGACTCGTCTCCTGAAGCACAAGCTGAGAGCGACTCTGAAATCGACGCAGTGATCGTCGGGTTTCATCGAACCTTTGACTTTGAGTCGATGCGTCGAGCGTCGGCAGCGGTGCGTGCCGGCGCGACTTTGATCGGCACAAATGATGATGCGACGTATCCGACTTCGAGCGGCGTGATACCTGGTGGCGGTTCAATCTTGGCGGCAATTGCAACTGCGAGTGGCGTCGCGCCAATAATTGCAGGCAAACCTTTCGCGCCGATGGGCGAGTTGGTGAGACGAGCATTGAACACCCGCGATTTGAGTTCGTGTTGGATGGTGGGAGATAGATATTCAACCGACGGCGCATTCGCAAAAACTATTGGCGCTAAATTTGCCCTGGCTTCATCAGGTGTAATCGATCGTGCCGGTGCCAACATGTTGCAGAGCGAGCACAAATTTGAACTTGTTGTAGAAGACTTGGTCGGTTTGGCAAAGCACTTAGGCATCACAATTTGAAACGTGTCCGTCTCGACCAAGCATTGGTCGCCAAGAAACTTTTTGACAATGTTGCCGCAGCGCAACTGGCAATTGACGAGCGAAAAATCACCGTTAATGGCTCGATTGCAGTTTCACACGGCTACATGGTTGCGCCAGGTGATGAGTTATTGGTGATTGTTGCGCCGAAATATGTGAGTCGTGGAGGTTTAAAACTTGAGGCCGCGATTCGCGAGTTCGCAATTGATCTCTCAGAAAAACGTGTACTAGATGTCGGTGCTTCAACAGGCGGGTTCACTGACTGCGCACTTCAACATGGCGCTCGCCAGGTAGTTGCTCTTGATATCGGCAAGAACCTATTGCATGAAAAATTGGCACGTGACCCACGAGTGGTTGTTATCGAAAATACAAACGGACGCGAAATTAAGCGACTTGTTAAAAAGGGTGACAAGATTTTCGGACCGCGCTTTGATGTCGCGACAGTCGACCTTTCGTTTATCTCGGCGCGCGAGGTTTTGCCGGCAGTGAAATCCGCAATTAAGGATGATGGCATTTTGGTGCTCTTGGTTAAGCCGCAGTTTGAGGCTACGAAAGCAGAGTCTGATCGCGGTGGTGGTGTGATCGTCGATTCAGTGGTTCATAGTCGAGTAAACGATGAGATGACCGAGTTCGTACGCCAAATGGGTTGTGAGATTATGGGTGTGATCGAATCGCCAATCCACGGGCACGACGGCAACCGTGAGTTTCTGTTAGTTGCTAAATGCGCCCGAGTTGCGTCTTGAAGTTAATAGATTGTTAGTTATGGCCGAGTCGCTAAACATCATTTTCGTGGCGCACCACACGCGCCCTGAGGTGGTGCCGATAATACGCGAGGCGAAGAAGTGGTTAGACAAAAACGGCCATAACTCGTGGATGCCAATTGGCGATGCGGCCGCTCTTGGGTTGAGCGAATTTGGAGCAGATCGCTCGGCGCAAGATGCAGATTTGTTGGTCAGCCTTGGCGGAGACGGCACGATTTTGCGTTCGGTCGAACTACTAGGTGGGGCGCCCGTGCCAATTTTGGGTGTGAACATGGGGACTCTGGGTTATCTAACCGAAATTGAACCCGAAGAATTGATTGATCGTCTCGAGCGTTGGATCAAACGCGACGAAAAAAGTGTGATTGTTCTCGACGAACGAATGATGTTGGCAGTTACTTTGAAATCACAACACAAGAGCCAGACGTGGCGCGCGCTGAACGAAGCCGTTATAGAGCGACAGCAATCTGGGCACACTGTTTGGCTCGATGTAACGATCAATCATGAAGTTTTTGCTCGATATTCTGCTGACGGTGTAATTGTTGCAACACCCACCGGGTCAACTGCATATTCGATGTCTGCACGCGGTCCGGTTGTTTCTCCTCGACATAAGGCGATGTTGCTCACCCCTGTTTCGCCGCACATGTTGTTTGATCGCAGTCTCGTGCTCGGGCCAACAGAAACATTGAGCATGCAAGTTGTAGGCACACGTCCGGCTGAGTTAGCGATTGATGGTCGCCATGTTGCCAGCCTCGATCAAGGAGACGTCGTGAGTTTTGAAGCCGACAGTTGTTCGGCGCACTTTGTTCGGTTCACACAACAGCCAAAGTTTCACCAAATCGTTCGCGCAAAATTTGGACTAGGTGACGAATAGTGCTCAGCGAGTTGCGCATCGAAAATTTAGGCGTAATCGAAAAACTTGAAATTGTCTTGACGGGTGGTCTCACCGCATTGACCGGCGAGACGGGCGCAGGTAAAACGATGTTGGTTGAGGCGATCAGTTTGCTCGTCGGCGGTCGTGCAGATGCGAGCATTATTAGACCTGGCGCGAGCGAGGCGCGTGTAGAAGGTCGGTTTGTTGACAAAGACGTTGAGGTGGTGCTGGCTCGAGTTATTCCACTTGATGGTCGGTCGCGTGCCTATGTAAATGGTCGGTTGGCTACGGTTGGCAATCTGGCCGAGCAGGGTATATCGCTTGTAGATCTGCACGGTCAACACGCTCATCAGAGTTTGCTCGGTCAAAGTGCTCAGCGTGCGGCGCTTGATGCGTTTGCTGGGGTCGATCTAACCGAACTGCGCGCAGCAAGGGCTCGACTCACTGAAATTGATGCGAATATGGCGGCAATTGGTGGCGATGAACGTGCGAGGGCTCGTGAAATTGATTTGCTTTCTTTTCAAGTTGAAGAAATTGGCAATGCCGGCTTGAGTGATGCCAACGAAGATGAAACCCTCGAGCGTGAAGAAGACTTGTTGGCAGATGCTGTCGCACATCGCGAAGCACTTTGGCAAGCAGTTGCAGCGATCACTGAAGATGGTGGTTCTGGTGATGGTTTGGCTCAAGCCATATCTGCGCTTGGTCATCGCGACGCACTCGGCGAACTAGCGTCACGGCTGAAATTATTGCAACAAGAGCTGACTGATGTTGCCAGCGATTTGCGCGCAAAGGCCGAGTCAACCGAAGAAGACCCAGAGCGACTTGACGAAATCCGCAAGCGGCGACAGTTGTTGGTTGATTTACGTCGAAAATATGGCGAGACCCTGGCTGATGTCATTAAATACGGTCAAGAAGTTGGCGAGCGACTTAGTGATCTGCAGAGTTTCGAACAGCGGGCAATCGAACTTGAAGCGCAACGTGAAAAGGCGCTAGCTGAATTGGCGAAAGCCGAAAAAGCAGTTGGCGCCAAGCGGCGAGCAGCGGCCCCAAAACTTGCATCTGCTGTCGAAGCACATCTAAAGACCTTGGCGATGAACAATGCTTCGCTCGCAATTACGGTCGGAGACGACCCTGGTGATGAAGTTGTAGTTCTATTGTCGGCAAATCCTGGTTCGCCATTGTTGCCACTGACCAAAGTTGCATCAGGCGGAGAACTAGCGCGCACAATGCTCGCGCTGAGACTCGTGTTGACCCAGGCACCGGGCACACTGGTGTTTGACGAGGTCGACGCAGGCATCGGCGGTACGGCTGCCGTCGCGGTAGCAAAATCACTGGCAGATTTGGGGCAGCGCCATCAGGTTTTAGTTGTTACTCATTTGGCTCAAGTCGCCGCGGCGGCCCAAACTCAAATAAATGTGACCAAAGCAGTGCGGGCAAAACAGACTTTTGCCACGGCAACGATGCTTTCGGGCGAAGACCGAGTTGCCGAAATCGCGCGCATGCTTTCGGGCGGGGTCGCCCAAGAGTCGGCGACCGAGCATGCCAGAGATTTACTCTCGGCATCAGGTGCCAAGAAACGACGCCCCTGAGTTTTCGGATATGCTTATCTTCCGTCATAGTCACTGTGGAGAATCCACACTTAGTTAACAAAGACGGGAGCCCGAAGTGCCAAAGCACGTGTTCGTAACGGGCGGAGTCGCCAGCGGTCTTGGCAAAGGTTTGACTGCAAGTTCACTTGGTCGTCTCTTAAAAATGCGCGGACTGCGCGTAACGATGCAAAAACTTGATCCGTATATCAACGTTGACCCGGGCACGATGAACCCATTCGAGCACGGTGAAGTTTTTGTTACTGATGATGGTGGCGAAACCGATCTTGACTTGGGGCACTATGAGCGATTCATTGATGAGCCCCTGACTCGCGCATCAAATGCAACGACCGGTTCGATTTATCAAGCAGTTTTGGCAGCCGAGCGACGCGGCGACTACCTCGGTCGCACGGTTCAGGTGATTCCGCACGTCACTGACGAGATTAAACGGCGCATTCGCCGACTGGTAAACGATGAAGTGGATGTTGTGATCACCGAGGTGGGTGGCACCGTTGGCGACATTGAGATCTTGCCGTTTCTTGAGGCTATTCGCCAGTTTCGCAACGAAGTCGGTCGCGACAATGTTTGCTACGTGCATGTCACCTTGGTGCCATTTATCGGACCGAGTGGTGAACAAAAATCAAAGCCGACTCAACACAGCGTCACCGAGTTACGCAGTCGCGGTATTCAGCCCGATGTAATCGTCTGTCGAAGCGATGAGCCACTTAGTGACTCACTAAAACGCAAAATCTCAAATCAATGCGACGTCGACAACCGTGCAGTCATCAACGCGGTAGATGTTAAGAATATTTACGAACTGCCATTAATTTTTCATGATGAAGGTCTTGACACGGTTATTTGTGACGTATTGCGAATTGACGCGCCAATTGACTTGTCGCATTGGCGACAATTGGTCGCGCGTATCGAAGCATCAGTTTCGCCGGTTCGCATCGGCCTGATCGGCAAATACGTCGATCTTCATGACGCTTATCTTTCGGTAATTGAAAGTTTGAAGCACGCAGGGTTTCATCACGGTGCGCAGATTGAAGTTGTGTGGATACAGGCTGAAGATGTTGAAGGCTTGCTTGCTGACGAAGCAATTGGTTCGCTCGACGGCATCGTGATACCCGGTGGCTTTGGCCCACGCGGTATCGAGGGCAAAATTCGTGCTGCCGAATATGCGCGTGAAAATCAAGTGCCTTGTCTTGGTCTGTGTCTAGGCATGCAAGTAATGACAGTTGAGTTTGCGCGCAATGTGGTTGGCCTTAAAGATGCCAACTCGACTGAGTTCAATGCCGCGACACCGCATCCAGTTATTGACTTAATGAACGACCAGCGCGAAGTAACCGACAAGGGTGGCACGATGCGGCTCGGTGCGTATTATGCAGTTCTTACCCCAGGCACGAAAGTTGCCAACGCGTATGGCGAGCCAGTGGTAAGCGAGCGTCATCGTCACCGCTATGAATTCAACTCAAATTACCGAGCTCGAATCGAAGAAGCCGGTTTGTTGTGCAGCGGTACTTCGCCAGACAAACGTCTCGTCGAATTTGTTGAACTCGAGAATCATCCGTTCTGGGTCGGCACTCAAGCACACCCAGAATTCAAGAGTCGACCAGATCGACCACATCCGTTGTTTCGAGAATTAATTGGTGCTGCATTGAAATATCGCACCACGCGTCTTTCTCAGTTGCCGATTGAGGTTGCTGATAATTCGACGAAGTCAGTCGCACGATAATTGACGTCAGGGGTGTGTCGTCGTGACGGCAGACTTTAAATTAATCAAACAAAAAATCGTTCATAAATGGGCTGCTTGGTCGTTGGTGCAAGCCGACTTTTCTGACCCTGTGGGCGAAAAGTTTGTTCGCACCTATGTAGATTCGCCCGGTGCTGTTGGTGTTGTCGCGCTTGTTGGCGATGTCGGTGCACGAAGGGTGTTGCTTGTGCGGCAATATCGGCCACCACTCGACGTCAAAACATTAGAGATACCGGCAGGCATGCGCGATCAAGAAGGCGAAGATCCACAAATTACGGCGCAACGCGAACTTGAAGAAGAAGCGGGCTTTAAGGCTGGACAGATGATCAAACTCGGCAGCCATGAATCGGCGCCTGGCATCAGCAATTCAAAGGTTCACTTGTTTTTGGCAGTTGACCTGCGTCAGACAACAGTTGACCGTCATGGGCCAGAAGAGCAATTTATGACGATTGAAACACCGTTGTTCACAGATGCACTTGAGATGATTAAAAACGGTGAGATCACAGATGGCAAAACAGTGATCGGGCTTTTGTTGGTGGCACAGAACTTCAAACAGTTTCTTTAGGTGAATGGTCGTGTGATGGCTGTAGACCCGATCGAAACGTTTATGACATGGATGCGTGTCGAGCAAGGTCGTTCGGTGAATACGTTGATGGCGTATCGGCGCGACATTGATGGCTTCGTCGATTGGCTGAAGACTCAAAAAGCCAATGTTATGAATGCAACTTCGCAACATCTAGAAAAATTCGTTGCTCATTTACGGTCGGCAGGCAAAGCGCCTAAATCTGTGGCGCGACAGTTTGCCGCAGTGCGAATGTTTTACCGATACTTGGCCCAAGAAGGCATACGAACCGACAACCCGGCTGTTTTGGTTGATGGCGTCAAAGTGCCGAGTAGCTTGCCAAAAGGAATTTCTGAAGATGAAGTAGCGCTTTTGCTTAGCGCCGTGCGCGGTGTTGATTCGTTTGCTCGCCGTGATCGGGCGATACTTGAGTTTCTTTATGCCACTGGCGCGCGTGTAGCTGAAGTTTGCACACTGTCGATGAGCGACATTGATATGGAAGATTCTCTGGTGCGTCTGTTCGGTAAAGGTTCGAAAGAACGCATTGTGCCGTTTGGTCGACCATGTCGTGATGCGCTTAGTGATTATTTCGACCTAGGTGGCCGGCCGGCACTTGTGCCTGAATCTTGGTCGAGTCGTGAAGATAGCGACGCTGTGTTTCTTGGTGTGCACGGTACAAGACTTTCGCGTCAAGCCATTTTTAATATCGTCAAAAAATATGCAGCTTTGGCAAAAATCAAAGAAATTTCCCCTCACTCTTTGCGGCACTCGTGCGCAACGCACATGTTGGTGCATGGCGCAGATTTGCGCGTTGTTCAAGAATTGCTGGGTCATGCATCGGTGAGCACAACGCAGATTTATACGCGTGTCGATAACGAAGTTCTATATGAGATGTATCGAGAGGCTCATCCGCGAGCGAGGGCAGTGCGATGACGAAGCTCGTGCATCTGGTGAAACGTTTTGCTACATCGCTTGACCGCCGAGATCTCTCACAAATTGAAATTGATTCGGCACGTGCTGTGCTAACGCCTCACGAATTTGAACTTTGGTCTCAGATGTCGTTGTCAGACAAAAAGCACAGCCTTACGGTTCATAAACGCTTTTCAGACCTTATGCCGAACGCCGAGATCGCCGCCGTGCGGGCTTCGCTGCTTCATGATGTCGGCAAGACAAAATCAAATTTGGGTGTGTTGTCGCGCGTAGTTGCAACAATTCTCGGCAGTAAAGGAAAGCGCTTTTCGCAATATCACGATCACGAAGCACTCGGTGCCCAAATGCTGCGCGAAATCGGTAGCGAAGAAACCACATGTCAACTCGTAGCAGGCTCAATCAGCGATGACGACAGCAGTTTGGCAAAATATATTGCGGCGCTTCGAAGTGCCGATGATATTTAAATTACTTGCTGCTCAGAAAACCAATTGATTTTTGGGCGCGGGCAAGTGTTGCGCTTGCAACGGCTTGGGCGCGATCATTGCCTTTATGTATAAGTCGCATCAATTCGGCTTTGTCGCCCAATAGTTCGTTGTAGCGCTTTTGAATTGGTGCGAGCATCGCAATAACGGCTTCAGCGCTGGCCGATTTTAAATCACCATAACGTGTGTAACTTTCAGCAGTCTTCTGTGGTGTCGAGTTAGTTGCTGCTGCCAAAATTTCGAGCAGATTTGCTACACCGGGCTTTCTCTCGCGATCAAAGACAACTTCAGAGTCACTGTCGGTTACCGCACGTTTAAACTTCTTTTCGATCTTCGCGGGTTCATCGAGCATGTAGACGACCCCAGAATCGTCATCGCCCGATTTCGACATCTTGGAAGTTGGATTCTGTAAATCCATAACACGAGCGCCACTTGCTGGCGTTACAGCTTTTGGAATAACGAATGTTTCGCCGAACCGATGATTGAAGCGAATCGCAATATCGCGAGTAATTTCAATGTGTTGACGTTGATCGTCACCGACTGGCACCTCGTTGGCATCGTAAAGCAAAATATCTGCAGCCTGTAATGCGGGGTAGGTAAATAGCCCAGCCGAGACGAACTCTGCCTCGCGCTTTGCTGACTTGTCTTTGAACTGAGTCATACGACTGAGTTCGCCAAACGAGACAGTGCACTCCATGATCCACCCGAGTTGGCTGTGCTCGGGTATGTGGCTCTGCACGAAAACGGTTGCGATATCGGGGTCTAGCCCTACGGCAAAGAGCATCGCTGCAAGTTGCAGCGTGTTCGTGCCGATTATGCCTGGCTTTTCTGTCACCGTCAGCGCGTGCAGATCAACTATTCCGTGAAATACATCGGCCTTGTCTTGCCCGGCTACCCAATTTCGCAAAGCGCCAAGGTAATTGCCAAGGTGCACTTCGCCGGTGGGCTGAATGCAAGACAGAACTCGAGTCATATTTCAACCTTAGTTGCCGACATTGAAAGGCGGGGGGAGGTAATCTCGCAGGTGATGAAATACGCAGTTTCTACGCCGACATTTGATGGCCCGTTTGAATTGCTCTTACATCTCATCTTGAAAGAAGAAGTTGATATCCACGAAGTTTCATTGTCGAACATCGTGACGGCATACCTAGACGAGGTTGCCAAGATGCAGACTATGGATCTCGAACTTGCAACCGAGTTTTTATTGATTGCTGCGACTCTTATTGAGTTGAAGACCAGGCGATTGTTGCCGGGCAAAGACGATGGTGACCTTGATGACGAGCTGGCATTGTGGGAAGAGCGAGATTTGTTGTTGGCCCGGTTGCTTGATTGCAAGACTTTTAAAGATGTCGCAACTGTTTTCAGTGACTTAGTAAGTCGAGCAGACTTGAGTTTTCCGCGGATGGCGGGACCAGAAGAGCGCTTTGCATCTTTGATGCCAGATTTGCTCGAAGGTGTTAGCCCGTTACGAGTTCAGAGAGCCTTTATGCGGGCGACTGCACCGAAGGCGCCGAAGGTGATCGGGTTAGAGCACGTTGCACCGATTCGAGCGAGTGTTGCCGAGGCAATCATTTCGGTTGCTGATCACATGCGTCAGGCTGGTCGCACAACATTTCGCAACATTGTTGATGGCATCACTGACAAGATCGAAGTTGTGGTTCGATTTTTGGCGATACTCGAGCTTTATAAGCAGGGTCGTGTCGAACTCGAACAGTTGCGGCGGTTTGGTGACATTGAGGTCGTTTGGTTGGGCGTTGAAGACGAATCAATCGCCATAGACAATTACGAAGGATAAACAATGAGCAAAGACGAAACAAACTTAGATCCAGAAACCGTACGTGCGCTCGAAGCGATTTTGATGGTCGCCATGGAGCCTGTTGCGCCTGCTTTGTTGGCACAGCTTTTGGAGATTTCTCAGGCAACAGTCGAGTCTTTGTGCGAGCGTTTGGCCACAACTTACGAAAGCGCAGGACACGGCTTTCAGCTTGTCAAAGTTGCTGGTGGATATCGTTTTCAATCTCATCCCGACTTGGCGCCATACGTTGAGCGATTTGTATTGGATGGTCAACAGGCGCGAGTCTCATCAGCCGCACTCGAAACGTTGGCAATTATTGCCTACAAGCAGCCGTTATCGCGTTCGCAGATTGCTGCCATTCGGGGTGTTGATCCAGAGGCAGTAATGCGAACTCTCCAAGCGCGTGGTTACATCACCGAAGTTCAACGCGATGATGGCCCAGGGCAGGCAGTTCTTTTCGGCACTACACCTTTGTTCTTAGAGCGGCTTGGCATTGCTTCGCTAGAAGATTTGCCAAGCATCGCAGACTTCATTCCGGATGCGAGTGTTGTCGAAACACTTGAACGCAGTTTGCGAGTCGTGCCCGAAGACCCGACAACGCCAGAGCAATAAAAGCAAACACCAACTTTTAATGTCTGGTGAAATTGCGTTTGGTGCATCAGGCGAAATTGCAAGTGACGAGGGCGAGCGCCTACAGAAAGTTTTAGCGCGAGTCGGATGGGGTTCGCGTCGTGAGTGCGAAATTCTTATTGAAGATGGTCGTGTCAAAGTAAACGGCGAAGTCGCTGTTTTGGGTCGGCGAGTAAAAACACAAACCGACAAAGTTGAAGTTGACGGTGTCGCGATCGGCGTCGCACCGGGGCTGGTCTATTACTTGTTAAACAAACCAGTAGATGTGATTACCACTGCCAAAGACACGCACGGCCGACAAACTGTGATTGAACTTGTACCGCTTGAGCCAAGAGTGTTTCCGGTGGGTCGTTTGGACTCAGATACCGAGGGCTTGTTGATATTGACTAATGATGGTGAGTTGGGGCATCGATTGACTCATCCGAGCTTTGGTATCGAAAAAGAATATCTAGCCCATGTTCAGTGCGGTCAGAACGGTGTCAGCGAATCTGCCCTGAAGAAATTGCGAGATGGTGTCGAATTGGATGATGGCGTTACGTCGCCTGCAGACGTGGGGCAATTGCAAACTGGTGTGTTGCGGATAGTGATTCACGAAGGACGCAATCGTCAAGTTCGTCGTATGTGTGATGCGGTGGGTTATCCGGTTGAGCGGTTGGTTCGCGTGCGAATTGGACCAATCGTCGATCGCACGCTTGCGCCAGGCAAATGGCGACATTTGACAACAAGTGAAGTCGTTGAGTTAAATCAGGCCACTAAAAACTGACCCAACGGTAGAATTTGACGGTGGCTACGCGTCGAGCGAACGTTCTCGGTCTTGGGTTAATTGGTGGCTCGCTGGCACTGGCGTTGGCAAAACACGGTTTTGTCGTCTCGGGTAGCGATGCAAATGGCGAAGTTGAACAGTCGGCATTGGCTCGAGGCGTTATCGGCGCTGTCGGTATTGATCCGCTGGCTGAAATTAGTTTCATCGCGACGCCTGTCAGTTCGATACCAGATCAAGCCAAATTGGCATTATCAAAAACAAAGGGCATTGTCACCGACGTTGGCGGGGTGAAGTCTTCGGTAGTCAATTCTGTTTCGGATGCTCGCTTTATTGGTGGGCACCCGATGGCAGGCAGTGAGTTAGCGGGCCTTGATGGCGCTGATGATGCATTGTTCGAAGGTGCTGTTTGGGTTTTGACACCATCGGCGCAGTCTTCTGACGAGAGTTTTGAAAGTTTGGCAAAGATAATTCGCACACTCGGCGCAGAAATTGTCGTGCTTGACGCTGAGCGTCATGATCGTTTAGTTGCTGTTGTTAGTCATTTGCCGCACTTGACCGCGGCAACTTTGATGGGCTTAGCGCATTTAACTGCCGAAGAGCATGTAGCGGTTTTGCGTTTGGCTGCAGGTGGCTTTCGTGACATGACTCGAGTTGCCTCAGGTCTGCCACAAATTTGGATTGACATCTGCCGCGAAAATCGAGTCGCAATTTTAGATGCTCTGGACGGAATGATCTCTGGTCTCACCGAAATGCGCGGCATCGTCGAGTCGCAAGATAACCAGGCACTCTTGACTCGTTTGTCAACTGCGCGTAACGCGCGAGCAAACTTGCCAGGTCGAGTACACGAATTGATGGATGTTTGCGAAGTGCGAGTGCCGATACCTGACCGCTCTGGCGCTGCAGCTGAGATCTTTACTTTGGCTGCCGATCTGGGTGTGAACATTGCGAACTTTGAAGTTTCTCATTCAGTTGAAGGCGATCGCGGCATTCTTGTGCTGATAATCGATAAAGCAAGTGCTGAGATGTTTCGCGGGGGTTTAATGGCGCGCAAGTTTCGTCCAAGTATTCAAACCGTGGCATGACAACTCGAGGTAGCAGCAACTTAGTTTCGGTACCAGGATCAAAGTCAATTGCGAATCGTGCTCTTATTTGTGCGGCTCTCGCTAAGTCTGAATCTATTGTTGCGAACTGCGCACCTGGTGACGACACCGAGGCGATGATTGATGCGCTTGAGATTTTGGGTGTTGGCATTGTGCGCAATGCTGACAAAATTCAAATTGCTGGAAATTTAGATCTTGAAGCAACTCATGAGTTGCAGTTGAACGCAAAGTTGGCTGGCACTACATCAAGGTTTTTGACTGCGCTTTGCAGTTTGCGTGCGGGCACCACAACAATCGACGGCGACGCAGCATTGCGAGTTCGGCCGATGCACGATTTACACAAGGCGCTTCGCGACCTAGGTGCTCGAGTGACGCCCGCAGATAACGACGGCTATTTACCCGTGCGAGTCTCTAGATCTATGCAATGGCAAGCAAAGGTGGCCGTTAGTGCAAGTATGTCGAGTCAGTTCACGAGTGGGTTGATGATGATTGCGCCATATTTGCCGTCGGGTCTTGAGATCACTCTCAGCGAAGAGGTTGTTTCGCGTGGCTATATCGAAATGACTGTTGGGGTAATGCGAGCGTTCGGTGCAAACACAGACTTCTCTGGCAATCAGATTTGGGTCAGCCCGGGCGAGTATCAGGGCACTAGTTTCACCGTTGAGCCAGATGCGTCGTCGGCAAGTTATCCACTTGGTGCAGTGGCAATAAGTGGCGGATCAGTGATAGTCAAGGGTTTGTCGCGCAGCAGCCTGCAAGGCGATGTTGAGTTTGTTGACTTGTTGGCGCGCATGGGATGCGATGTGAGCGAGAGCCCTGAGGGATTGATGCTAAGTCGCCAAAAAGAGAGACCATTGCGCGGACTTGAAGTGAATATGTCTCAAATCAGTGATTGCGTGCCAACCTTGGCGGTTGTGGCGTTGTTTGCTGAAACGCCAACTCGAATCAGCGGTGTTGGCTTTATTCGCAATAAAGAGAGCGATCGCATCGGAGATTTGATCGGCGAACTGCGTAAGTTAGGCGCAAACGTTAGCGAAACCGCCGATGGCATGGTGATTGCGCCGGGAGCGCTGCATGGCGCGACCCTAGAGACACATCACGATCATCGACTAGCTATGGCATTTGCGCTGATTCAGCATGAAGTTGATGGTGTAGTTGTCAACAACCCTGAAGTCGTGAGCAAGAGTTGGCCGAACTATTTTGATGTTTTGCACACGTTTTATATTTCGTAAATCGTTTTTTCGGGTCGAATAATCGTCGCCAGCGGCGACTGTGTTCTATAATCGGCTTTTACGGAAAAAGGAGTTTCGGTTTTGACACAAGCACGCGAGATTATGACTTGGGAGTCTTTCGGTGTCGCGAGTCGCGAATTGGCGATGAAGGTAGCAAAAGATGGCTACGAACCTGACATCATTTTGGCGATTGCACGGGGTGGCTTGATGGCCGCTGGTGCTCTCGGATATGCGCTCTCAGTGAAAAACACTTACACGCTGAATGTTGAGTTTTATACGGGTGTTGACGAGCGGTTACCAATACCAATTGTTTTGCCGCCAGTACCAAATTTGGTCGATCTAAAAGATTCGCGCATTTTGATTGTCGATGATGTCGCCGACACTGGTCATACTTTGAAACTTGTGAACGATTTTTGTCACGGCCAAGTGAAAGAATCGCGCATTGCGGTTCTTTACGAAAAGCCACATTCAATTGTCAAGTGTGAATATGTCTGGAAGATGACCGACGAATGGATCAACTTCCCATGGAGCGACAAAGAACCCGTGGCGAAACGGGCTTTCAATGTTCGCGACGCCTGATCTCTGCGTCTTAGTTTTTACTGATTCAAAATAGTCAAGGCGGCGTTCTTTCCGCTTGCGCCCCACACGCCGGCGCCAGGAAATGTTGCCGCGCCAGTGAGAAAGAGTCCTTTGATTGGGGTTCGATAGCGGGTTAGTTCTGGTTGCGAATTGAGAAGCGCCGCTAGAGGGCCACCACTAAAACTAGTTGCATGACCTTTTGGCAAGAAAAATTCTGATTCGTAGTGCGCTGGGGTCATGCAACGCCAATCAGCAATCGAGTTCATAAAGCCTGGCTCAACTAGTTGTGAGTACTTCTCAAGCCAGCGATAAGGCTCGGCGTTGTTTGTCCATCCACCTTTGAACGAAAAAGGTGTGAACAGAGCTTCAAGACTAAATACATGGTCGGTTGAGTTAGTCATTGAGGGGTCAAGAATTGATGGCAGATTGACCAACATTGCTGGTTGGTCAAGAATCTCTCCACGTGAAATCATTTCAAAACCACGATGTAACTCGTCAGTAGTTGGCGTGACGATCAATGTTGGCGAGAGTGGATCGACACCGAGATCATTGAAAAGTTTGTTGTCAAGGTTTGTGTATCGAGGCTTGGCTGTGATTCTGGCGTCAATTTTCGATTCGTAGCCCTCGTAGTGCGGTGTTGCTCGCCACTTGTCGATCATTGGCTTGGCACTAGATGGGGGATTCTTCAGCCACTTCAGAAACGTGTCGTGTGGGTTGCACGCCGAGACAACGCAGTCGGCGAGAATTTCAGTTCCGTCGCTGAGAGCGACACCGCGCACCCGAGATCCTTCGCAAAGTATTTGGGCGACTTTTGTATTTGTCATTACGACACCGGAGTTTGACTCGATACTTCGTCGCAGTGAGATTGGCACCATGCCGCTTCCGCCGATTGGTCTGCCCACTTTCGAAACATGACGCATCGCATATGTGAGTGCGCCGAGGCCCGTGCCCGGTGTGTGCGGCGAAACGCCCCACACTGTTGGGCCCGTGACAAGTGCGGGGCCGATCAACAACTCTGACTTGAAATACTTTCTCAACACTTGTGCCGAAGAGAGTTTGCTCCACCGCAACATCGTTGTGACACCGCGACCGCGTCGCGAAATGACTTTACTGATCAGCGAGCGGCGAGTGGGCGGCTGGCTTGCGGCGTCGATGATCATTTCGGCGATTGGCATCGCGTCACGAAGATAGGCGCGATATCCGTCGACTTCATCTTTGAAAAAGTGCTTTATGACATCTAATGTTTTGTCAACATCACGAAAGTGTGGCCAAATTCGACGGTCGCTCCAAGACGTTGCGAGTTGAGTTGGGTCAACATCAAGATATTTGAGCCCATGTTTGGCGAGGTCTAGATCTTCACTGACGCCAGTAGTGCGAAAAGTGAGGTGATCGCAATTGCAGATGTTGACGGTGACACCAGAGAAAGTCTCGCTTGAGGCTGTGCCCCCAACTTCGCCACGCGCTTCAATAACAACGACTCGCTGACCGGCTTTGGCAAGATACGCGGCACACACAAGACCGTTGTGTCCACCGCCGACAATAATTGCATCAAAACGTTTTGAATTATCTGCAGTTGCCACGCTCTATATTGCCATTTGGGTAGGGTGTTTGTCATGTCAAATTCGATTCGCCGACTTGGCGATCTTCGTGGTCCAGATGTCATAAGCAAAATCACATCCAGATCGATTTTCGTGCAACCTCTTGGCGCAATCGAGCAACACGGCCCACATTTGCCACTGAATACTGATGAAGTTGTTGCTACGGCTGTGGCTGAGGCGACAGTTGAGCGTGTTGGCGAAAAACTTGATGTCTGGCTATTACCGACCTTGACGTACACAAAGTCAAATGAGCATGCGTGGGCTCCGGGCACGATTTGGCTCTCGGCAACGACAATGCTCAGCGTTTTAGACGACATTGGTAAATGCATCTCACGCACTAATGCTCAGAAACTTGTGTTTCTCAATGGTCACGGCGGAAACTCGGCTTTGCTGAATGTTGTCAATCGCGAGTTGCGTTTGAACTATGGTTTGCAGACCTTCACTGCACACCCCTCAATGCCACCAGACCAAGGTGGGGCATCAGCCGCAAGCGAACTCGGTATGGGTATTCACGGTGGTACCGACGAGACATCAGTGATGCTGCACTTGCGACCAGATCTAGTCGATATGTCAAAAGCGGTGCGAAGGGTGCCCGACAAAATTGCCATGAACAAGCACGTGCGGTTCGGTGGGGCAGTAAGTTTCGGATGGCTCTCAAATGATTTTTTTGTTGAAGGTCATATCGGTGACCCAACTCTTGCAAGTGCCGAACTAGGCGCTCGAATGTTCGCCTCGGCAGTTGAGAACTTCTCTGAAGCCCTCGCCGAAGTCTCAACTTTCAACTTCGGAAAATAAATTAAGCCTGTAAATGACACTCGGGGGGCGCAAGCGCCCCCCGAGGTATCAATTTTTAACTATTGATCGTTATGGCAATGCAATAGTTGGATCGATGAACTCGTTGGTGACGATGTCAGCAGCTGTTAAGCCCTCTTTCATCTTGGCACCAATCTTTTCGTAAGTCGGAACCGCAATCTCGATGAACTTGGTTACTCGGTCAAGATCAAAGCTGCCCAAAGTTCCATCTGGGCTGTTAGCGATGAGTTTGTTTGCGAGACCTAATTCAACTGCTGCTGCAGCCTGACCAGCGTCATACAGCCAACCGTTGTTGTACTGAGTAACAAGATCAAGGATCAACGCGTTGGCGCGAGCAGGATCTGTTACATAGTCAACTTGTGATTGCTGAATCATTGGTACAAGAAGCTTCAAGCAGTCTTTGTTCGCTTCGATTGTTGCAGGCAATCCGCCGAGTGATTGGGCATATGCTGTCCAACCTGCATCGTGAACTGTCTGGTATGCAACCGGCTTCGCCCAGTCTGTGAGCACATTCTCGTAGTAGTAAGGCTCTGAAGTTGCGAAACCTTGCTGTGCAGCCTTGCCGCCGTCAGCTACGAAGTTGGCAGGTGTGCCGTCGTAGTTGCCGTCAACTTGCTTCGGATCGAGAATGCCGTTTGCTGTGAAGTACTCCATGTAAGCAGCACCACCGAAGTAACGAACCTTTGCGCCAGTTGCCTTAAGGTCGCTAATTGATTTTACGTTCGGATAAGTTGCTGGGTCCCACATGATGATCTGTGGGTTGATGTTGAACGGAGCCACAACAGTCATTGTTGGGAATTCACCCGAGTCTTGTACTGCACCGTCGGTGCTGACAAAGCCCAAGAAGATTTCTGGGTCTTGGTACATCAACGATGTTGGTGAACTGAAACCTACTGCTGGTCCACCAGCGCGAACCTGGATTTTGACACCAGTGTCTTGACCCTTCGATACGAGTGGTCCGGTTACTCGAACGCCAGCGGCGTCAACTTCGTAACCTTCGCCAACCATGTTGTACAAGAACCCGTGTTCTGATTCTGGGTTCCAGTCAGTCTGGAAGGTGATTGTGTCTGGGCAGATACCCGCGAGAGAAACGGCCTCTGTGGTCGTCTCTTCGGCTGGTGCAGCCTCGGTTTCTTCTGTTACCTCTTCAGTCGCTGTGTCGTCATCACTACCGCAAGCGGCAAGGGTGACCAAGCACAACGCACCGAAGAGAGCAGTTGCTTTTCTTCGCATTTGTTTCTCCTGTTGTTGTCTGGGGCTGGATTAAATTGCAACCAATTATCTATTACTTTTCATTGCCTTGCATTACTTTTTATTTTATTTTTCGTCAAGAGATCGTCACCGACCTCTTGTCGTCGTGTGCCACTTGCCGATGGCGACTTTTGAGAGCAGCCCGAACAAGATGAACACGACTAAACCGAAAATGCTTGCCAAGATGATTGCAGCAATCAACTCGGCGCCCCAGAGCCGCCCACGGTAAATATCAATCTGAGCGCCAATACCAACCACGCCACCTTGGCGGAAATAAAAGTCGCCCACTACGGCACCAATGACTGAAAGACCAGCCGATATTCGAAGGCCGACAAATATGTTTGGCATCGCAGCTGGAAATTGCAGTTTTCGCAGGCGTGTGAATTTGCTGGCTCCGTGTAGCGAAAATAGTTCGTGTTGGCTCTTGTCGACTGAAAGCAGACCGAACAAAGTGTTGTTAACGATCGGAAAGAATGCAATTAGCACGACGACGAGAATTCTCTGCAAAGTGATGCCGTCAATTAGCGCCCGAATGAGTGGCGTCATCGCCAAGATCGGGGCTGATTGAAGAGCGACTAAATATGGCCAGGTAGCCCGTTCCATCCATCGGCGAGTGGCCATCAAGGTTGCGAGTGTTGTGCCGATCAGAATCGTGATGCACAAACCGATCACGGCAATTTTGATCGAGTCCCACAGTGATCGCAGAATTGGCTTTAGACCTCGCTGTTCGCCAACAGACCAAGTTAGAAAACCTTCTTGAACTACGCGATGAGGTGTTGGTAATAAGAATCGTTTTTGAGGTGGCAAGAGACGAGTCGACAGCAAGTACCAGACGCCGATAAAGAGCGCGAACACGACGATCGGCCCAGCAAAGTCACTGACGAGATTCCGGTCGGAGCTTTCTCGAGGTGCGTCGTCTACGCGCAAACTCGGTGGTACAGACTGATCGATTGTGTTCGTTACTTTGATGCTGCTTGAGCCACTCATACAAGTGCTCCTCGAAGGGCAAGCGAAACCTCGCCACAGATTTCGGCAAATTTCGGTTCGTATCGCAAGGAATGCGCACGCGGATAACTAAACGGAATATCGAAACTGCCAACGATCTGGCCAGGCCTTGCCGACATCACCAATACTTTCGTCGACATATATACGGCCTCAGAAATTGAGTGAGTAATAAACAAACCAGCAAAGCCCTCTAATTGAAATAGTCGCAGCAGTTCGTCATTTAAACGCTCGCGCGTGATCTCGTCGAGCGCGCCGAATGGCTCGTCAAACAAGAACACTCGTGGCTTCATAACAAGAGAGCGGGCAAGCGAAGCGCGCATCCGCATGCCACCAGACAATTGTCGCGGGTATTTGTCTTCGAAGCCTGTCAGACCCACCAAATCAATCGCATCTTGCGCAAGTTTGGCGCGCTGTGTTTTTTCGATTCCGTGTAGTTCGGCGATTATCTCGATATTTTTGCGGACATTTCGCCAAGGCAGAAGTGTTGCATCCTGAAAGACATAACCAATGCTGTTGCGGTCGACTTCGCATTTGCCTTCTGTTTCGGTTTCTAGGTTTGACGCAATCCGCAACAACGTTGACTTACCGCAACCAGATGGGCCGACAACAGTTACGAATTCTCCAGGGTTGACGTCAAATGAAACCCCACCAAGAGCCTTCGTGCCGTCAGGAAACGTCATACCGACGTTTTTGAACCCGAGCGCCCCAGCCACGTCTAGAGAATAGTTGATTAGTTGACTGCAGCCAAACGCGAATGGGTGATTTGACCTTTATATAAAACTAAGTTTCGCGTCGGGGTATTGGCAATTGCCTCTCGTGTCGAACTTGCTTGAGTCAGCATCAAATTGGCAGTCGCCCCGACCTGTGGGCCCGCAACTTCGAGTCCCATAACTTGTCGCGCAACTGTTGATACAGAATCAAAAGCGTCACTAGGCAACAAATGCGCGGTGAGTATCGCTAGGCCAGCACTTTCGAGTGGGTCGCCTCGACCGATTGGATTAAACGGGTCTTGTAAGTTGTCAGCCCCGAAGGCAACTTTGACACCTGCCTTGCGAAGATTTGAAACTGCCGTCAGACCTCGTGGGGTGGCAGTTGCAAAATCTCGACCTTGCAGAAACAAGTTCGTATGCGGCAATGCGATGACGCTGATTCCAGCCTCGGCTACTCGCTCAGAAACACGCTTCTGTACGGTCTCGGTTTGCATGCCCAAACTGACGCAGTGGCTGGCAACGACAGCTTGTTTTAGTCCCGAAGTGATTACACGATCAGCCAGGTCTTCTAACGAGAGACGATTTGAATCCGTGTGTTCGTCTGTGTGTAAATCTAAGTCGCAGTTCAATTCGCCGGCGAGTTCGATTAGGGCGATATTGGCACCTTCTGGGTCGACATCGAGGTGTGGACAGCCTCCCAAAATATCGGCACCCATTTCGATTGCGCGTCTTCCGCGTTCACGGTTATCTCTGCCTGCGTCGCCCGATAATGGCCAACCGAGTAACGCACAGATTTGTAAATCGACTAAGCCTCGAGTGCGATTGCGAACTTCAACTAACGCCTGTACAGCGTCGAGATTGTTCCATTCGGTGACATCTGCATGCGTGCGAATCGCTGTGACTCCGTTCGATGCCATTAGTCGCACGGCTCGTTCAGCACGCTCTATCGTGTCGGCGACTGTTATTTGGTCGCGTGATGCTTCCATCGCCATGATCGCACCCATCAAGTCACCAGTTGGATTATGAACTCGTTCAGCCAGAAATGCTTTGTCGAGATGAGCATGTGGCTCGGCAAGAGAACAGGTCAGAAGTGAGCCGTGCGCATCAATGACTTGTTCACTTTCGAATGCAACAAGGTCAGCCGCAATTTCTGAAACTAGATCGCCGACGATTCTGACGTCTTGTAGTTGCGGGTAACCGTCAATTTTGCAGTTCTGCAGCAACATTTCTGTGTGCTCGCTAGGTCAACTGATTTTTAAATCAGTGGCTGAAGGTTTGGCAGAGGTCGTCGTTCAACTTTTTCACCTAGTTTTGGAAAAACCTCTTCGATAACAAGGTGCATTTGCTCTGACATTTCTTCTCGTGTTACGCCTGGGTAGTCAAAGAAGAAGCAAATGTTTTTGAGGTCGAGTAAGTCTCGCCAAAAACCTAAAGTGTCGACAGCGTCATCGATTGACCCAATGATTTGAATCTTCTGGTCGATTGATTCTTGAACCGTCGGGCAGTGATTGAAAGCAACTTTGCTGCCATCTGGGTTGCGATACGAAGAAAAGCGACCGTACGGCGACAGAAAGTTGGCAAACTCGTCGTGACCAGGTTTGCCCTTGATCATTGCTTTCTCACGCGTTTTTGCAACATGGATGTTCATTACCAAGGTTCGATCTTCACCAGGCGCAACTGGGTTGCCGATTTCTTCGCGAATCTGGGCGTAACGATCCCATTTCTGTTTTTGGCTATCAGCGTTTTGTAGCCAATAAATAGCTTTATGACCAACTCTTGGCACGTATTCGATTGTCTCGGGCGATGTCACTGGCTGATAGACGTCGATGTGACGAAGCGGTTTTGGAATCAAAGTCAAGTCGTCTACATAACTGCCACGATCAGGTATCTCATCTGGAGGAAACACAAAGTGTTTGCCGCGATAAGAGAAGCGCTCGTTGTACCAAGCAAGTTTGATGACTTCCATGCTTTCTTCAAAGACTTCACGATTGATGCGGTCGTGCTCAGCACTCATCGCATTGTCGCCTGAAGCAACAACTGTGCCAAGACTCCATGCCTCGCGCGGCACCGTGCCACGGCCAACGCCGAACTCCATTCGACCACCAGTCACGATGTCGGCTATTGCGAAATCTTCAGCGAGCCGTAATGGGTGCCACTGTGGCAAGACATTGAACATCTGACCAAGGCGAAGATTTTTTGTGACGCTCGTCAGGTGTTGACCAAACAAAATCAGATTCGGCAAAACTTCGTAGCCCTCGTATTGAAAGTGGTGCTCGGTGAGCCACATCGTGTCGATTCCGACTTCGTCGGCGGTTTTGGCCCAAGCGACAAGATTCTTATAGCACTCGATGACGCTGTCGTTGCCGTAGCGTCTATTTTTTGGCGCTACCTTTCCGGCGTCATCCATTGGAACTGTGCAGAAAAAGTTGGCATCTACTCTCATGGTGCTAACAATATCTCAGTTGCCATGCCAGGCATTACGCGAAACTAATACTTTTTTTAAAGATTCGGGCCTGTCGGTCATTATGCCATCAACTCCCAGATCTAATAGTCGAACCATCTCGTCTTCGTCGTCGATGGTCCAAACATGCACTTGGATCTCAGCATTATGAGCCGCCTGAATAAACGATTTATCTACGATTGTTAGCGGCCCTTGACTGACTGGCACTTGAGCCGCATGGATATTTCGAAAGCTGCCCGAGCGGCGTACCCAACTGCCTAAACGTAACTTGGTTACGTCTCTCGGGCCCATCGATGTGCACAAATCTTCACCGAATTGGTCGCGCAAACTATTGAGGCGTTTGTCACTGAACGAGCCGACGCAAATCCGATCAAAGAGATCTCCGCGAGCAATGCGCGCTGTGAGTGGCATCAGTGCCTGGTCTGATTTGCAATCGATATTGATGTGGGCGTTTGGCCATGTAGAAATCAGATCTTCGAGCAGCGGTATTGGTTCAGTTCCGTTGACTCGGGCATTCTTGACTTCGTCATAATTGAGTTCGCTGATCAAACCGGGTCTTCCGCAAGTTCGCGACAGGTCGTCGTCATGAAACGCAAGCAAGACACCATCTTTGGTGGCATGCACATCAGTCTCTATATATATGTATCCGAGATCTATTGCGCGTTGAAACGCTGGCATTGTGTTTTCTGGCGCGTCGCTCGCGCCACCACGGTGAGCAAAGGCGAGAGGAGAGTTATGTTTGAGAAAGGGATGTTTCACTAGGCGAAAACTTGGGTTCGCGCACAATTAAATTGCGCGGCCCGCATTCTTCCAATATTCATCTTTAAGTAAACGTTTGTAAAGTTTGCCCGTTGGATGTCGCGGTAGTTCGGGGCGAAAATCAATCGAGCGTGGACACTTGAGATCGGCGAGTGAGGCACGGCAAAAAGCTTTCAATTCGCCCTCTAACTCGAGAGCCTCTTCTGGGCTCTTCGGCATTGTGACCGGCTGAACGACTGCTTTGACTTCTTCGCCAAACTCTTCGTTTGGCACACCAAAGACGGCGACGTCGACAACCTTTGGATGATTAATCAAAACATTTTCTGATTCTTGCGGATAAATATTTACTCCACCCGAAATAATCATGAAGGCTTTTCGGTCTGTCAGATATAAAAAATTATCTTTATCTAGATAGCCGACATCACCGAGTGTTGTCCATCCGCGTCCGAGCGGATCTCGCGAACTCTTCGTCTTTTCTGGATCGTTGTGATATTCAAAATTGACATTGCTCTCGAAGTAAACCGTGCCTGATTCGTTGAGTGGCAATTCTTTGCCATCTTCGTCACAGATGTGAACGGTCGCATTAAGTGCAACTCCGACTGTGCCAGGGTGGGCAAGCCACTGTTCAGAATTGCAATAGACAAAACCGTTGCCTTCGCTGCCCGCGTAATACTCGTGAATTACCGGGCCCCACCAGTCGATCATTTTTTTCTTCACTTCGATCGGGCATGGTGCCGCAGCGTGAATTGCGCACTTCAAACTTGATGTGTCGAACTGACTGCGCGTCTTTTCGTCAAGTTTTAACATTCGCACGAACATTGTCGGCACAAGCTGCGAGTGTGTGACTTTATGTTTGGCGATCAACCTCAAATACTCTTCGGCATCAAAATGCTCCATGATGATTGCAGTGCCGCCCAGTCGATGTGTCGTCATTGTGAAGCGCAGGGGTGCAGCATGATAAAGCGGAGCCGGTGAGAGATAAATCGAGTCTTTGTCGATCGCGAACAACATTGAACACAGCCCGCTTAGTGAAGTTGGCGTGCCTAGGGGGGTCATTGCGAGCCCGAGTTTGATTCCTTTTGGGCGACCTGTCGTACCACTTGAGTAAAGCATGTCGACACCATCGACGCGGTTGCTCAACTCAGTCGCTGGTGCTTTAGAAACTGTGTCTTCGTAAGAGTCGTAGCCGGCTATTTTTCCGTCGAGCATCAGACGCAATGAAACATTCGGTGTTGTTTTGGCCACCTCGGCGGCTTGGTCAGCCTTGTGTTTGCTTGTGATGAATGCTTTTGCGCCACAATCGTTGATTATGTAATTGAGCTCGTCAGTCGTCAGTCGTGACGAACAAGCCGTATATATGAGGCCGGCATAGTGGCATCCCCACAAGATTTCGAAATAGCGAGGGTGATTCTCGATACAAAACGCAACATGATCGCCGGGGTTAAGGCCAGCGTTACGCAACACTTGGCTCAGTCGGTTAGCGGCATCATCTAGTTCTTTGAACGTGATTACTTGACCCGTTGATGCCATGATGACGGCCGGTCGATTTGGTGCATCAGCTGCGATCGCACCGGGAAACATATTTGAAAACTAGTCGGTTTTGATATCTATCTGCCAACTTCAGAATATTTGTATTAGACGGGTAAGTTAGGTGAATCATGGTTGCCATAGAAACTGAAAATGTCGTTACTGACGCCGAGATCAGCGCCTTGGTCGAGACGTTGCTCGAAAAATATCCGCCGAATAAAACCAAGGCTGTCGAGTTTTTGGGTGCGCAATTCGATGCTGGTTTGGCATGGGTGCATTTTGAGGTTGGTAACGGTGGTTTAGGGGCGTCGCCTAAATATCAGAAGATTGTTAATGAAGCGATTGCGGCGGCGAACGGACCATCAAGTTATGCACGCAATCCAATCGGATACGGAATGTGTGCACCGACGATCATTCAGTGGGGTACAGACGCGCAGAAAAAGAAATATCTGCGATCACTTTTCACCGGTGAAGAAATTTGGTGTCAGCTATTTTCCGAGCCTGGCTCTGGCTCTGACTTCGCAGGATTGTCGGCAAAGGGTGTGCGCGACGGCGAAGAGTGGATCATCAACGGCCAAAAAGTTTGGACAACACTCGCGCATCTCTCCAAGTACGGATTGTTGGTTGTGCGTACAGACCCTCAGGCGGTAAAACATGCCGGACTAACAGCCGTCATAGTCGACATGAAAGCTCCTGGAGTAGAAGTGCGACCATTGCGTCAGATGACCGGTGAAGCCGAATTTAACGAAGTTTATTTCACTGATGTTCGAGTGCCGGTCGCCGAAACTTTGGGTGGCACGGGTGATGGTTGGCGTGTGAGTTTGACGACTCTGATGAACGAGAGAGTTGCAATCGGCGGGGCAATTCCGCGCAAAGCAACTGGTCCGATCCGCGAGGCTTTAAAAATTTGGGAGTCTCTGTCACCTGAAATGCAATCGTCCGCCACCAAAGATGAGTTGATGAAACTCTGGATCAAAGCCGAGGTTTTGCGTTTGACAAACATTCGCGCAGGTCAGAACCGTCGCATGGGCACCCCCGGCCCTGAAGGTTCTATCGGCAAGGTTGCGAGTGCCGAGTTAAACAAAGACACTTACGAGTTTTGTGTCGGTCTGCTCGGTGCAAACGGAATGCTTTATGGCAGTTACGAAATGGTTCG
>BJFV01000002.1:37339-40633 GCA_014190055.1 Actinomycetes bacterium | reverse complement strand
AAGACGGCCGTTGAGTATCCGGGCGAATCTCGTGGTTCATTGCGACCAGTTTCTAAGTGGCAAGGCACAGAAAAATTCTCGTTCTCGTATGGTTACGGCTATACGTCAACTGCACTACAACTTGCCGCCGCTGTAAATGTCATAGCGAACAAAGGTGTTTATGTAGCACCCAAAATGGTGCTCAAGACAACAGACAAAGATGGTGTTGAAACTGCTACTCCGGCTTCAGAGACTCGCCAGGTTCTTTCAGCATCGACTGCACAAATCATGACATCGCTTATGACCGATGTTGTTTGTTACGGCACCGGCAAGTTGGCAAAAATGCCTGGGTTAAGTGTCGCAGGCAAAACTGGTACGGCTTACAAATTGCAAGAAAACGGCACATACACGAACGATGAAGGTGCCAGAACGTACTTCGCATCTTTTGTTGGCTTCCTTCCGGCAAACAATCCGCGTATGACCGTTTTGGTTTCAATCGACGAACCCGATCCGTACTCAAATGATCGATTTGGTGGCACCGCGGCAGCACCAGTATTCGCACGCATCGGTCAAGTATTGGTAAACGAATTGAACATTCGCCCTGAGGGTGATGACTTGGGGTGTGTCGGTTCACGCCCTGCAGAACTCGGACCGAGCCACTGAGATGTCAAGCAGATTGGAACGCCAGTTAGACGAACTACTGGCAAGTACATCTGAAATTGCTGTAAATCAAATTATTGGTAACGCAAAAGTAAAAGTTTCAGATATTACGCACGACTCTTCGAAAGCTTCAAATGGCGTCATGTTTTGCTGCATCGTGGGCGAAAACGTTGACGGCCACAACTTTGCGAAAGTTGCGGTGGCAAATGGTGCTGTGGCGGTTCTTGTTGAGCGACGCGTTGACGTCGACGTAACACAAATTGTCGTCAGCGATGTGCGCTCAACGATGGGGTATCTTGCTGCCGAATTATTCAATCGTCCTAGCGAAAAGTTGAATGTAATAGGCATCACTGGAACGAATGGCAAGACCACAACCGCACACATGTTGGCGTCGATTCTGCGACAGCACGGCTGGTCGACATCGGTTATAGGCACGCTCACTGGTGCGCGGACGACACCAGAGTCAACAGATTTGCAGCGCATCTTGGCTGAAGAACTAAATCGAGGCAGTAAAGCAGTCGTAATGGAGGTTTCTTCTCACGCACTTGCTCTTGGCCGTGTCGAAGGAACTTTATTCAAGGCCGCGGTGTTCACAAATCTCGGTCAAGATCATCTTGACTTCCATAAGTCGATAGAAGATTATTTTTCTGCTAAAGCCCGACTCTTCACAAAGCAGTTCACAAGTCTGTGCATCATCAATCGCGATGATGTTCACGGATCTCTGCTGATCGACACGATTTCGAAAGATAAAGAAGTTCGGTGTGAATCATTCGGATTATCAGATGCAAAAGAAATTCACGCAGATGCATCCAAGATTTCGTTTGATTGGCAAAACCAGAAGATCGAAACATTGATGGGCGGTTATTTCAATGTAATGAACGCGCTAGCTGCCGCGACTGCAGCAGCCAAACTTGGTGTCACTGTTAGTGACATCGCTAAAGGTTTGGCTGCTGCAAGCGCTGTGCCTGGCAGGTTTGAATCGGTGAACGCTGGGCAGCCCTTTTCTGTTGTGGTTGATTACGCCCACACACCTGAGGCGTTACAAAATGTCTTGCTCGCTGGGCGAAAAATCGTCGGTTCTAATGCACAAGTCATACTCGTCTTCGGGTGTGGCGGTGGGCGAGATCAATTGAAGCGACCTAAGATGGGCGATATTGCGACAAAGTTCGCAGATCTTGTCTACATCACGTCAGATAATCCCCGGCATGAAGATGCCCGCACAATCGCCCAAGAAGTTCTACAAGGGGTATCGAATGTTTCAAGTGTTTCGAGCAAAGTGACTATCGAGTTAGATCGTCGACTTGCAATGTCTGCTGCCTTCGAGTCTGCAAAACCTGGCGACATCGTGATCATCGCTGGCAAGGGCCACGAGGCAACACAGACTATTGGCGCAGATGAAACGCCGTTTAGCGATGTAGAAGTTTCGCGTGAGTTGCTGAAAGTGGCTTCATGATTGCAATTCTCACCGCGGCGGCCGTTGCGATGATCGCATCACTCGTCGGCACAAGAGTTTTGATCTCGGTATTTAAAAAAATAGGCAAAGGTCAACCAATTCTCGGCGCCGAAGACCGTGGTCCCGTGCAGCACATGAAAAAGCAAGGCACACCCACAATGGGCGGAATTGCAATTTTGTTTTCAGCCGCACTCGGTTGGTTCGTTGCCCACTTTAGAGATGGGCTGCCATTTTCAGATCAGGCGATGATCATCTGGGCTGCCGTGTTTGTTCTCGGATTTGTAGGTTTTCTTGACGACTTTCTCAAAGTGCAGCGTCAACACAATCGTGGACTCTTTTGGAAGAAAAAGGGCTACATCACATTTGCTATTTGCATCGGCTTGACTTGGTGGCTGACTGCAGCAACCGGTGTCAGCGAAACGCTTTCGTTTACGCGAGCAGACCTGCCTGGCATCACTTTCACTTGGCCACTTTTTGTGATCTGGACTGCCTTAATGGTTTGGGGAACATCAAATGCAGTAAATGTGACAGATGGGCTTGATGGTTTGGCCGCTGGCTCTGCATCGTTTGGTTTTATTGCGTTCACTGTTATTGCATATTGGGCTTTTAGAAATCCGCAAATTTACGCTGATGTTGTAAACCCACTTGACCTCGCGGTGCTTGCAGCCTCTTTGGCCGGCGCATGCGGTGGCTTTCTTTGGTGGAATGCCGCACCAGCAAGAATTTTCATGGGCGATGTCGGTGCTCTTGGTCTTGGTACCGCACTTGGTCTGCTTGCGGTTACAACCAATACACATCTTTTGTTGCCATTGATTTGCGGCATCAATGTGATCGAAGCCGGATCTGTTGCGATTCAAATGGGAGTCTTCAAAGCCTCGGGTCGCAAGAAGCGCCTATTCAAGAATTCGCCGATACATCATCACTTTGAGCAAAGTGGCTGGCCTGAGACAACCGTGATCATTCGTTTTTGGATCATCTCTGCGATCTGTGTCGCAACTGCCGTGGCGGCTTTTATCGCTGACTTCACAAACATTCAGAGCCTCACTGGGTTTAGGCGCTGAGATGACAACAACACTTGTTTACGGTCTTGCTATCGCTGGGCGAGCAGTGGCTAGCGAACTTGTGTCTCGTGGAGAAAAAGTGATTCTTGTCGACGATCTCGATTCTTCAAGCCACTCAGAATTTGCTCACAGCTTAAATAG
>BJFV01000002.1:0-36708 GCA_014190055.1 Actinomycetes bacterium | reverse complement strand
GAGATTTTGCATCGCAGTGAAATGGCGCGAAGTCTGCCGCACGATGTGACCAACGCATTGGCCGCAGCGGCGATCACTATTGAAGCGGGTCTTGCGAACACAACACAGGTCGCGCAGGCTTTGCGAAATTTTGTCAATGCACCACATCGAATTGAATTTGTCGCCGAAAGTGATGGGGTTCGTTGGTTTAACGATTCGAAAGCAACAAGCCCACATGCATCAAGCGTCGCTTTGAATTCGTTTGATTCGATTGTGTTGATCGCCGGTGGCAAAAACAAAGGTCTTGATCTGACACAAATGGCCAAAAATTCAAAAAAAGTCAAGGCAGTTGTCGCCATCGGAAGTTCGGCCAAAGAAATCGCTGACGCTTTTTCGGGTGTGTGCGAAGTTCAAATCGCTGGCTCGATGTGCGATGCGGTTAATTTTGCCAACAAACTTGCCACAGCTGGCGATGTAGTTCTGCTTTCACCTGGTTGTGCCAGTTACGACTGGTACAAAAACTATGGCGAGCGGGGTGCTGACTTCAAAAACGAAGTGTCGGCACTAATTAAGAATAAGCAAATCAAAAACTAACAAATCGAGGAAACATGAGCACAGCAGCATCAACATCAGGGCCAAATCGAACATTGACACTTGCTCAACGTCGTCGCGCCGTTCTTGACCGCGGTGGTTTGCTGTCATCTCGTCGGGTTGCACAGAAGCCTGCCAACACAACCTTCTTCATGATTTTTCTCACGGTGTTGACACTCGTAACTTTTGGTTTGGTGATGGTCATGTCGTCATCTTCGATAGTTGCATTGAACCGCGGCTTTTCGCCTTGGACGATGTTCTTCAAGCAATTGATGTGGGCTTCGGTGGGTGGTTTAGGAATGGCGTTCTTCTTTCGCTTCCCATATTCTCTGTTGCGCAAATTTGTGTTTCCGGCTTTGATCTTTGCGTTCGGCTTGATGTTTTTGCCTTTTGCACCAAGCATCGGTGTCAGCATCAACGGGGCTCGCGCGTGGGTTGCTATGGGTCCAGTTGGCTTTCAACCTTCAGAATTTTTGAAGTTGGCACTTTTGGTCTATTGCGCAAACCTTCTTGGTCGTCGTCAAAAAGAAGTAACTAACTTCAATCGCACTTCACGACCCGTAATCGTTGCATTGGTTGTGTCAGTCGCACTCTGTCTTGTTCAGCGCGACCTCGGTGGTGCAATTGTGATGACCTGCATCGTCTTGGCAGTCATGTGCATGGCTGGCATTCCGATGCGAATTGTTAACGCAATCGCCGGCTCGGGAGTCCTCGCGGCATTGTTTTTCACGCTTATGACTTCGTCGCGCCGAAATCGATGGACGGCATTTTTGAACTTGGATGAAACCAAAGGTTCATTTGGTTATCAAGTTTGGCAATCGATACTTTCAATTTCCAACGGTGGTGTCTCTGGTGTCGGTGTTGGTGCTGGCACGGGCAAGTGGGGCTATGTACCTCTAGCGCACAGCGATTTCATCTTCTCGACGATTGCCGAAGAGATGGGTCTGATCGGCGCTGCAGTCGTAATCGGTGGCTTCTTAACTCTCGTCGTGTTCGGTTTGCGCGCGGCTCTGCATGCAGAAGAAAGATTCGGCGCACTTCTCGCCGGTGGGGTAACGATGTGGTTTGCAATTCAGGCGATCATCAACATCGGTGGGGTAACCGGCTCGATGCCCGTGACCGGTTTAACACTGCCACTTATCTCATACGGCGGAAGTTCGCTATTGGTATGTATGTCGGCAGCCGGGCTGTTGATGAACGTCGCGCGTAATATGAAGTGAGCAATCTTCACAAGTAGAACCTCTTGACCGCCTCCAGCCACACCGTCTTTGCCGTAATAACTGGTGGGGGAACTAGCGGTCATGTAATACCTGCGATGGCGATAGCCGAATTATTGCAAGACGCGGGTATTTCGAAAGATCAATTGCATTTTGTTGGATCATCAACTGGCATCGAGACGACTCTCGTGCCATCGTCGGGTATCTCAATGTCATTGTTAACCGTGCAGGGCTTTGGTCGTGTGTTGTCTTTTCAGGCTTTAAAGCGAAACATTCGCACCATAAAGATTTTGCGAAACGCCACGCGAAATGCTGAACGAATCTTGTCGAGTTTGCGACCGGCTGTAGTCGTGTCGGTTGGCGGATATGCGAGCGTGCCGGCAACACGGGCCGCAAAGAAGTTGAACATTCCGGTGGTGACAGTTTCATACGATCGCCAACCTGGTTTGGCAACTCGATTGCAGGCGCGAAGCGCTGCTGCTGTTGCAGTCGCATACTTGCCATCAAAATTTAAAAATGCATCTCTTACTGGTGCGCCAGTTCGCCGGGTGTTGCGAAATCTTGATCTTTCATCAACTAGAGCCGATGCTCGCAGGCGACTATCGATTCCGATTGATCGAAAAGTTATTTGTATTACTGGTGGGTCGCTAGGTTCGGCGAAACTAAATTCTGTGGCGCGAACACTTGTCGAGAAAAATCAAAATCGAAGTGACATTTGTGTTATTCATTTGACCGGCCAAAGATATATCGGTGACGATCTTCCAATTCTGAAAAGTGATGCAAAAATTGTGTACATGCGGCTTGAATCGACCGTGGCGATGCAAGATGTATACAGCGCATCTGACCTTGTCGTTGCGCGCGCGGGTGCAAGCACTGTGGCTGAAGTATCAACGATTGGCATTGCCAGTGTTTTAGTTCCGTGGAGTGGGGCAGCAGAAAATCACCAAACCGCAAATGCAAGTTGGCTCGGTGATCTCGGCGGGGCGCAAGTCATAGATGAAAAATCAGTCACCAACGATCAATTGGCTGATCAGGTCATTGCCTTGATTGATGATCGAGTCAAACTTCAATCTCTTGCCAGTGCCGCACGTACTGCGGGCAAGCAACACCGCGAAACAACTCTCGCCAAATTGATTCTTAATGTGGCTGGTCAAAAAGAACGACAGCTAATAGACCTTCGCAAACCAACACGCATTCATGTCGTCGGGGTAGGCGGCCCTGGTATGTCTGCAATTGCAACCGTGTTGGCTGAAATGGGTCATCAAGTTTCGGGCAGCGATATTCGTCGCTCCGATGTAATCACTCGACTTGAAGCTCTGGGGATCAAAGTCAATATCGGTCACGATCCTGAAGTTGTTTTTGGTTGTGATTTCGTTACAGGTTCGCCGGCGATTGCCGAATCAAATATCGAGTATCAAAGAGCGCGCGAGTCAGATATTCGGGTTCTCTCTCGAGCCGAGACACTTGCAAGCATTTGCAAATGCGCCACAAGTATTGGTGTCGCAGGTACGCACGGCAAGACGACGACATCGTCGATGCTCACAACGATTTTGTTAAGCGCCAACAAAAACCCCAGTTATCTGATTGGCGGCGATGTAATCGCATTGAATCGTGGTGCGTCATGGTCAAATAGTGAACTGTTTGTTGTTGAGGCCGATGAAAGCGATGGCACTCATTCTCAGCTTCCACTCGCTGCGACAATCGTGACCAATATTGACATCGATCACTTAGATCACTTCAAAACGCAGTCGGCTATTGAGCGAAGTTTTTTCGATTATGTCGGTGGTATCGCTGGCCCACGAGTTCTATGTCTTGACGACCCAGTTTGCGCGTCAATTTCTGAGACACACAGCGCGACTACATATTCTGTCGACGAGAAGTCTTCTGCAGACTACGTGGCTTCATCGATCAAGTTCAAAGACGGTAAGTCTTCATTTGTCGTCACTCAGAATCACGACAGCAAAAAAATTGAACTAGGTCGAGTCGATCTTCCGTTGCGAGGTCTTCATAATGTGAGCAATGCTCTCGCAGCGATTGCGATGGCGATGCAGTTTGGGGTTCGGTTTGACCAGGCAGCGCAAGCATTAAGTGGTTTCGGTGGAGTAGCGCGCCGATTTGACGTTCGAGGAGTAGACGGTGGTGCGACATTCGTCGATGATTATGCCCATTTGCCAAACGAGATTGCGGCTGTGCTTTCCGGCGTTAGAGATGAGTCAGATAAGTGGTCACGTGTTGTGGCAGTTTTTCAGCCGAATCGATTTAATCGCATGTCGATGATTTCGCATCTCTATGGTGATTCGTTTGTTGCCGCCGACCTAATTGTGATCACCGACATTTATTCTTCTGGTACCGAACCGATAGCGGGTGTGACTGGTCAGCTAGTTGTTGATGCCATTCTCAAATCGCAACCACAAAGTCATGTCATTTATCAACCCAGTCGTGAGAATCTCGTAGAGTTCTTGGCAGATGAAATCAAAGATGGTGACTTGTGCATCTCAATGGGCTGCGGAGATATCTCTTCTTTGCCGAATGAAGTGATCGCCCGGCGCCGAGGTAACTCAAATTGATCACAGAATTTGGTCGACCTAGCGACAAAGATTTGAGCCGATTCGCAGCGTTGCTTGGCGATCGCGTAACGAAAGACGAGCCGATCGGTCCGTATACGACCTATCGAGTTGGCGGGGCTGCGTCATTGTTTATGCGAGCAATGAGTGTTGACGATTTGCATGCCGCATCGCGCGCGCTAGCGAAAGTGAAGATTCCGGTCTTGATGCTCGGCCGTGGAAGCAACATGTTGATCAGCAATAGTGGCTTTCGCGGTTTAGCTATTGCTTTGGGGCCGTTTGCAGAGCAGATAGCAATGCCGAGTCCAGATCAAGATCCAATAGTTGTCGTCGGTGCCATGACCTCGCTACCAGTTGTTGCTCGACAAAGTGTTGCTGCAGGTCTGCGTGGTTTCGAATGGGCGGTCGGCGTGCCTGGTTCGATTGGTGGCGCTGTTCGTATGAATGCTGGTGGGCACGGTTCAGACATGATCGCGTCCTTGCTGAGTGTGCGTCTGTTTCACATTGAGCGAGGCATTGAAGCCAATGTTTCAGCAGCAAACCTTGGGTTGAGGTTTCGTGGCTCAGATTTAAATGATCAGCACATTGTTCTTTCGGCGACATTGCGTCTGGCGCGTGGCGACAAAGCTGAAGGCGAGTCACGACTAGCCGAAATTGTCAAGTGGCGTCGCGAGAATCAACCCGGCGGGCAAAACGCAGGTTCTGTCTTCGTCAACCCTGTATCGGGTGCTTCTTCGGCAGGCGCTTTGATCGATGGCCTTGGGCTGCGCGGTTATCGAATTGGTACGGCAGAGATTTCTGAAAAACACGCCAATTTCATACAAGCCGATGAAGATGGCAATGCAGATGATGTAGTCGAACTTATGACCTTCGTTCGTCAGCGTGTTGCTGAGGCGCATGGCATTGAACTTCGAAGTGAAATTCGGTTAGTTGGTTTTTCGGCGGCTATTTCGCAAGAAGCGGGTGCAATTGAGCAAGGCGCAGTTCCGCGCAACACACAACTCGAGTCGGCTTTTGGTTCGGCGAACAACACTGATTTGTCGATTCCGGTGCCATCGTTTTCAGAGCAACTTTCTGACGAGGTGTTGGCAGAACTCAAAGATGCATTTGATGGCGACGCAACACCAAGTGCAAATTTGCGAGTCGTGCTGCCAGACGATCCAGACAAATCTGAGCAAACTTCACGTGATCAAACGCGCGATAAATCGTCGACGACCAATACGTCGCTAACTCTGAAGACCAACAATGGTCGCATAGTCATTGTTGACGAAGATCTTCGACTGCCTGTCGACTCTGATCATCCGATCGATGAAATGACTAGTTCGGTAAACATCGCACCGACATCAGACCCGAGCAACATCATTCGTGATTCGCGCATCGAAGATCGACGCAAAAATGTAGTAAATAAGCTTGCGTCTAATCGTCGAAAACTGTTGACTGCTGCTGGCTCTGTTATCGGTGTTGTTGCACTTGTTTTGATTGTGCTCGCGTCGCCAATTATTGGTGTTCGCAAAATCGAGATCGAAGGCGCCCGATATGTCAGTGCCGACTTGTTGATCGCGGTTGAAAAGTCGCTGGACGGAAAGTCGATCTTGACGGTCGATACGCGTGCGGCTGAGCGAAGACTTGAGGGTGATCCGTGGGTTGAGTCGGTGCGAATCAGATCGTTTTTTCCGTCACGATTGGTGATCGAAATCGTCGAGCGCAAGCCCGTGGCCTTTTATATAGGTGTCGACAATCGTTCGCGAGTTGTCGATTCGCAAGGGCGTGTTTTGGCTGTTGAGACAGGCCAGCCCACTCAATATCTGCAGATCACAGGCGTGGGCCCGAACCTTGCACCTGGGGCGAGTGCTGGCACTGTTTACAAAGCGGCTGCACAGCTCGCCGCTGGCTTGCCAGATGAGTTGAGTGAACGAGTTTTGAATGTTGGTGTGGGCGGACCAAATCAGTTGATCATGACACTGCGTACCGGCACCTTGATAAATTTCGGCCCACCAGTCGACTTGCAGAACAAGTTGATTTCGTTGCTTGTCTTATTGCGCAGACAAGATGCAAAGCAGATTCTCTCGATTGACCTGACAGATCCGCGAACACCAACTGTAAAGTCGAAGTAGAGACTTTCTCTCAACCTTCCTGAACGTTTCGCTGATGTTTGGTGCTTGTTGGCTGATGTGGCAGAATAACTGCACTCACAAACAGTGAGCACAACAAGTGCGAGTAGCGGGGGTTAATCCTAAATGGTCGGTCAACCACAAAATTATTTGGCAGTAATCAAAGTCATCGGTGTTGGTGGTGGCGGCGTGAACGCAATTAATCGCATGATGGAGTCAGGCATGCGTGGCGTCGAGTTTGTAGCGATCAATACCGATGCGCAAGCACTGTTGTTGAGTGATGCGAGCGTCAAAATTGATATTGGTCGAGAGTTAACTCGTGGACTTGGCGCAGGTGCTGACCCAGAAGTTGGTCGTGAAGCAGCCGAGCAACACCGCGACGAAATTCAAGAAGTTGTCGCAGGTGCCGACATGGTTTTCATTACCGCTGGTGAAGGTGGTGGCACTGGCACTGGCGCGGCGCCGGTTATTGCAGAAATTGCAAAAGCCGAAGGTGCGTTGACAGTTGCAATCGTCACGAGACCGTTTGCATTTGAAGGTCGACGTCGTTCTGTTCAGGCAGATGCGGGTATTGCAGCGCTCAAAGAAAAAGTTGACACACTTGTCGTCATTCCAAACGAGCGATTGTTGACGATTTCGACCGACAAGACAACGATGCTTGATGCTTTCAAAAAAGCTGACGAGGTTTTGGTTCAGGGTGTCGCCGGTATTACAGGTTTGATCACGACACCAGGTTTGATCAACACCGACTTCGCCGATGTCAAGACCGTGCTTTCAAATGCGGGTACTGCACTGATGGGCACGGGTGCCGCAAGTGGCGACAATCGTGCGGTGTTGGCGGCAAATGCTGCGATCAATTCGCCGTTGCTTGAAGCTTCGCTTGAAGGTGCACGTGGCATTGTGGTCAACATCACTGGTCCTTCAGATGTTGGTTTGTTTGAAGTTACTAACGCCATGGAGATCGTGCGTGGCGTTGCGCATCAAGATGCCAACATCATTCACGGCTTAGTAATTGATGACGACGTAAATGACGAAGTACGGGTCACTGTCGTGGCTGCTGGTTTCGAACGATGGGATAGCGCAGTGCAACGCACCGCCACTCGCGGTGATGGTCGCAATACGGCCACATCTGGCACAGTTCGCCCAGATGCCAAAGGCGGACGATTGAAAGATTTGTTCGGCGGCGCGTCTGATCCATTGAGTGGCGCAGATGACGACGACGATCTTCCATCGTTTCTAAAATAAAAATTGCATGTCGGTAACGACATGACTTCAATTGATGCGTCGCAAGTTGCTTCGCGCGCGACAGAAATTCGCCAGCGCATAAACGCGGCTGGTGGTAAAGACGTCAAACTGATTGCAGTTACAAAGACATTTGATGTTGGGGCGATGGTCGCTGCGTTTGATGCTGGGTGTGACGGTGTCGGCGAAAATTACGCACAAGAACTGATTGCTAAATCAAGCGAACTGCCAATTGCAAAACGCTTGCCGGTGCATTTCATTGGACGTTTACAAAGTAACAAAATTAAGTTGATGGCCGAGCTAGTCGATGTTTGGCAAAGCGTCGATCGAGTAGAGCTGATTAATGAGATTGCCAAGCGCTGCGTCAAGCCAGGTGCGGGTGACCGACCACAAATAATGTTGCAGGTCAACGCCACTGACGAGCCCGACAAGGGTGGGTGTAAACCGCATGAGGTGAGCGATCTCGTCGAAACTGCCAATGCCAAGGGGTTAGAGGTCTTAGGTTTGATGACCGTTGGACCAACAAGTAACGAGGCTCAATCAACGCAACGCTCTTTTCGTTTGGTGCGAAAGCTCGTTGATGACTTGGGGCTCAAGCAATGCAGCATGGGTATGACTGGTGATCTTGAGATTGCAATCGCCGAAGGGTCGACAATGATCAGAGTCGGCTCGGCCTTGTTCGGGCCGCGCCGATAGATCGGCGACGGATCGCCGATAGATATAGTCCGTATTTAACGCCAAAATCTGAACTATCCTTGCCGTATGTCAATGTTTCGCCGAGCAATGGATTACTTAGGTTTAGGGCCAGATGAGGCGTACGACGATTATGACGAATCAGTTGCAGTTGAGCGCGATCGACGCATGCCGAGTCGAGGTCGTGCGCGCGTAGAGCGATTTGATGAAACCGAACCTGGCTACGACGATTACGACGATCGTGCGATTGGTGATCCTCGGTCCACTGGTATGCGAGCACAACAGGCTCAGCATGATTCAGGAGTAACTGTTCGACCAGTTGCTGGTCGTCGCACTGAAGCGGTTGCGCGTCCAGTTATGCCGGCGAGTGATCCCGTCACGATTCGTCCGACAAGTTACGAAGACGCAAAAGAAATTGCCGATCGGTTCAAAGAGGGCAACCCAGTAATTATCAACGTGCAGTCAACAGACCCAAAGACGATGCGCAGAATTATTGATTTCGCAAGCGGCGTTTGCTACGCCAATAGCGGCACCATGGAGAAAATGAGCAATGGTGTGTTTATGATGAAGCCATTTGGCGCACGCATCACGCGCGGTTAGCGCAGAACTCGTCGATCTAATGTCTACAATCCAAGAGTTTCTGTGCTTTGCAGTTGATGTTTTTTATTTCATGGTGATTATTCGTGTGGTGTTGTCATGGTTTCCATCAACGAGTGGTGGAGTAGTCGCGCAGATTTCATACTTCGTTGGTCGCTTTACTGAACCAGTTCTCGATTGGGTCCGCAGAGTTTTGCCGCGAACTGGGGCATTAGATCTCTCGCCTCTAGTGGTGTTGCTCTTCCTGCAGTTTGTCGTGAAGAGAATTCTGGGTTGTTAAATAATTTGTGTCTTACCCGCAGGTAGAACCACAGCCGAACTTTCCGTCACTTGAGAGCCAAGTTCTCGAATATTGGAAGACCGACGAGACTTTCGCCGCTTCAATAGAAATGCGCGACGCCGGAAAAGACGGCGAAAATGAGTTTGTCTTCTACGATGGTCCACCGTTTGCCAACGGTTTACCGCACTACGGTCACTTGCTTACTGGTTTTGTCAAAGATGCTGTACCGCGCTATCGCACGATGCGGGGTCAACGAGTCGAGCGTCGCTTCGGCTGGGACTGTCACGGTCTGCCTGCTGAAGCCGAAGCCGAGCGCCAACTAGGTATCTCTGGACGTCAAGCGATTACCGATTTTGGCATCGACAAGTTCAACGAATATTGCCGAACTTCAGTTTTGCAATACACCAGCGACTGGGAGCGATATGTAACTCGCCAGGCTCGATGGGTTGATTTTGAAAACGATTACAAAACTCTTGACACTCCTTACATGGAGAGCGTCATGTGGGCATTCAAGACGCTTTGGGATAAGGGTTTGATTTATGAAGGCTTTCGTGTCTTGCCGTATTCGTGGGCGCTCGAAACTCCGCTTTCGAATACTGAAACTCGAATGGACGACGCCTACAAACAAGTTCAAGACCCGGCACTAACTGTCGGCTTTGAACTTTCATCAGGCGAACTCTTGTTGGCATGGACAACCACTCCATGGACACTTCCATCGAATTTGGCCTTGGCTGTTGCGCCTGACGTTGAATATGTAGTCATCGAACATGCGGGGCGAAAATTTATAATCGCTGCCGAAAGATTGTCGGCATACGAGCGCGAATTCCCTGAGCCGAAAATTCTTGAAACCATAAAGGGCTCTCAATTAGTTGGTCGCACATATAAACCGTTGTTCAATTATTTTGCTGAACATGTAAATGCATTTCGAGTGATCGCCGGAGATTTCGTTACAACCGAAGATGGCACGGGTGTTGTGCACTTGGCTCCAGGCTTTGGCGAAGATGACCAGCGTGTTTGTCAAGAAGCAGGTATTGAACTAGTCGTACCAGTCGATTCACGCGGACGCTTCACCAGTGAAGTTGCCGATTTCGAAGGTCAACTTGTTTTTGATGCCAACCCTGCGATTATTCGAGTGCTGAAAGAACGCGGCGTCGTTGTTCGCCATGAGACTTACGATCACGCTTATCCGCATTGTTGGCGCACTGGTAAGCCGCTGATCTACAAAGCGGTCGGTTCGTGGTTTGTCAAGGTCACGGCAATTCGTGATCGCATGGTCGAGTTGAACGAACAAGTTCAATGGGTTCCCGATCACCTTCAACACGGAAGTTTTGGCAAGTGGCTTGAGAATGCACGTGACTGGACCATTAGTCGCAATCGATTTTGGGGTTCGCCGATACCTGTATGGCGAAGTGACGATCCGAATTATCCACGTATCGATGTTTACGGAAGTCTCGAAGAGCTTCGCCGCGATTTTGGTGTTGACATTCAAGAATTGCATCGCCCGACAATCGATAACTTGGTTCGTGCGAACCCAGATGACCCAACTGGCAAGTCGATGATGCGTCGGGTGCCCGAAGTTTTGGACTGCTGGTTCGAGAGCGGCTCGATGCCTTTTGCTCAGGTGCACTATCCATTCGAAAATCAAAAGTGGTTTGAAAATCACTATCCGGGCGATTTCATTGTCGAATACATCGGCCAAACTCGCGGTTGGTTTTATACCTTGCATGTTTTAGCAACGGCGCTATTTGATCGCCCCGCGTTTTCGAATTGCGTAAGCCATGGCATAGTTCTCGGAGAAGACGGCGCAAAAATGTCGAAGAGTCTGCGAAATTATCCAGACCCAATGAAGGTGTTTGACAGCCATGGCGCAGATGCGATGCGTTGGTATTTGCTTTCGTCGTCAATTTTGCGTGGTTCGGACTTCGCAGTCACCGACGAAGGTATGCGCGACACAGTACGTCAAGTGATTCTTCCGCTCTGGAATAGTTGGTATTTCTTGTCGCTATATGCAAATGCCGAATCGGTTTCTGGCTCGGTCGATGCTTCAAGTGAGAACGTCTTAGATCGTTACATAATTTCTAAACTTCATGGGTTGGTCGAAGCTACGACCAAGAGCTTTGATGCCTACGACTTGTTTGCGGCATGCGCAGAGATTCGAACATTTCTAGACGTGTTAACAAATTGGTACATCCGCCGCAGCCGAGATCGATTCTGGAAGGGTGATGTTGCGGCAATCAACACATTGCACACTGTTCTTCATTATTTGACGCGCATTGCAGCACCAGTCTTGCCGCTTGTGACCGAGCAGATTTTTCGAGGACTCACAGGCGAGCGCAGCGTACATCTTCAGTCGTGGCCAACAGTCGAGGGCTTGCGTCATGATGAGGGTCTTGTCTCGTCGATGGATCGGGTTCGTGATGTCTGCTCGACGACGCTGTCGTTGCGCAAGATTCATGGTCGACGTGTGCGTCAGCCACTCGCAAGTTTGGTGATTGCCACCGAGAATTCTGGTGCGCTTGTCGCATTTGAAGACATCATTAAAGATGAAGTGAATGTTCGTTCGCTTAGTTTTTCAGATGATGTCTCGTCGGTCGCCGAGTTTGAGTTGCAAGTCGTACCAAGTGTCGTTGGTCCACGACTCGGGGCAAGCACTCAAACTGTGATCAAGGCCGTCAAGAAAGGCGAGTGGGTGCGCAAAGGCGACATTGTGACCGCGGGTTCAGTTGATTTGCACCCAGGTGAATATCAACTGAAACTTGTACCCAAGGCTTCGGGTGCAAGTGCTGCTTTAGGAAGTTCATCAGGTGTGGTCGTTCTTGATATCGAGTTGACACCTGAACTCGAAGCCGAAGGTGTTGCTCGCGATGTGATTCGTTTGGTGCAGCAACAGCGTCGTGACGCAGCTCTTGATGTTTCTGATCGCATTCAACTTCGCCTTGGCCTGCCCGAAAAACTCTGTGCGCAAGTTTCCGCACATCATGAGACCATCAAGGCAGAGACTCTGGCTGTTGATTTAGAGGTCACAATATTGACTGATAAACAGTCGCCGAACGCCGATTTAGACGGTGTCGCAGTGTTTGTCGCGCTAAATCCGATATCGTAGCGCGATCATATAAGTAGGTTCTAAACATGAACCGCTTGAGAGGTGAAAATGGCATCTGCTAAGAAGAAAAAGCAGGCAATGGCTAAGAAGAAGCTTGCGTTGCGTAAAAAGGCAGAGCTCAAGAAGAAGCTCGCATTGCGCAAAAAACTTGAAATGCAGAAAAAATTGGCTTTGAAGAAGAAGCTCGAACTCAAAAAGAAACTCGAGTTGAAAAAGAAGCTTGAACTCAAGAAGAAGCTTGAGTTGAAAAAGAAGCTCGAAGTCAAGAAGAAGCTTGAGTTGAAGAAGAAGCTTGAACTCAAGAAGAAGCTTGAGTTGAAGAAGAAGCTCGAACTCAAAAAGAAGCTCGAGTTAAAGAAAAAGCTCGCCCAGATCAAAGCAGCAAAGAAACAAAAAGAACTTGAAAAGCGAAAAGCGTTAGCAGAGCGCAAGCGTTTGCAAAAAGAAAAGCAAAAAGAAGCGCAGCGCATAGCAAAAGAGCGTGCAAAACTTAAGGCGCAACAACAAGCCGAGCGATTGGCATTGAAAATTGCCAAAGAGAAACAACGCCAAGAAGAAAAGCAGGCTCGCGAAGCAGCAAAAGCTGCCAAGCTCGCTGCTCGCGAAGCCGCTCGTTTAGCCGAGATTGAAGCAAACCGCAAGCCGGTTGCTCCGCCGAAACCACCAATCATTAAAGGTGTGATGCAAGATGGCATTACGCCAACCAAAGAATTCAACATCGAATTTTTGATGTCACAACGCGAATTGCTGATTGCTGAACGACGCAATCTTCTGGGTCAGGCAGATCAACTCGAAAGTGAAGCCAATGCGATTGTCGAAAACTCCGAGATGGGCGATGTTCAGTTTGATGATGAAGGTGGCGAGGGTGACACCATGGTTGTCGAACGCGAGCGCGATTTGACTCTCTCCGCATCAGCGCGACAAACAGTTGAAGAAATCGACGAGGCACTCAAGCGACTCGAGACTGGCGACTACGGATATTCGTCTCGTTCTGGTTTGCCAATTCCGCGTGAGCGATTGAAGGCGATTCCGTGGACAACCGAATTAGTAGTCGAGCGCGCAGGTGGCATTGGTTCTTACTAGAGATACTGGCCAAACGCCCAAACTAATAATCGCTGCGGTACTTATTGCCGATCAGGCATCAAAAAACTGGGCACTTAACTCATTGAGTGATGGACGAACAATCGATCTTGTTTGGACATTGCGCTTTAACTTGGTTTTCAACTCTGGCATGGCGTTCTCTCAGGGTCAGGGCTTGGGTCGACTGATTGGCTTGCTGGCGATCGGCGTTGCGGTGTGGCTGTGGTTTAGCTTACGAAAAGTAACATCGCGACTATCTGTGATTGGTACCTCGATGTTGATTGGCGGCGCGCTCGGAAATGTCGTAGATCGAATGTTTCGCGGCGAAAAATGGCTCGCTGGCGCGGTGGTCGACTTCATTGACTTGCAATGGTTTCCGGTCTTCAATATTGCCGATTCAGCCGTAACAGTCGGCGCTGCGATGTTGATCTTTGCGTCAGTGGCAACATCTCGAAAAACTCAACAATCATGAATCAAGACAAGTTTGCAAACGAAGAGTCAGACTCGAGAGTTATTGACGAATTTGTTCCAGCGGCACTTGCGGGTCAAAGAGTTGATCGAATCGTTTCGCTTGTGGCAGATATTCCGCGCGCTGCAGCCGCGTCACTTATCGAAGCTGGCGCCGTGATTTTGGATGGTGTAGCGGTCAAAGCGGGAAAGTTGAAAGCAACTGAGGGTCAACATCTAAAAGTTGAACTCGCACTGCTACCAAAAAAGCAGTTGCCAATGGCTGAGCCAAATATCAACGTTGAAATTGTTTATGAAGACGCCGACATTCTTGTAATCAATAAACACGCGGGCATCGTCGTGCATCCCGGTGCCGGCAATCCAACTGGCACTTTAGTGAATGCAATTTTGGCGAAATACCCAGACATCGCGAACGTGGGCGACCCATTCAGACCTGGTGTCGTGCATCGCTTAGATGCAGGCACCACCGGCTTGATGATGATGGCCAGAACCTCACGCGCATATGAGTCGCTCGTTGATGCGCTGTCGCGTCGCCTTGTGACACGTCGTTACTTGGCATTGGTGTGGGGTCACATGAGTGCGGCTTCAGGCGTGATTGATGCTCCGCTCGGCAGAGACCAGCGTGATCCGACCAAGATGGCGGTTTTGAGTGATGGCAAAGTTGCGCGTACGACCTATGAGGTGCGACAGGCGTTCAATGTTCCGGTTGATTGTTCGTTGATCGAGTGCGGACTTGAAACAGGTCGAACCCATCAAATTCGTGTACATCTTGCGACTCTTGGCCACAGTGTTGTTGGCGATGTCGTTTATGGTGGTGCTCGCAGCGTGCTCTCTTCGCCGCGTCCGATGTTGCACGCCACAAGCCTGAGCTTCACACATCCTGTCTCGGGCAAAGAAATGAAATTTTCGGTCGATTTGCCGTCAGACTTCGCCGCTGTTTTAGCGAAGTGCTCGCAACGAGTCGATTAATTATTTTTTTGGCGAAGGCCACGCGGCTTCGCCTTTTGAGATTGCAGCGATATCTTCAAGTGTGTATTTCGCCAAATGCTCGCGCATGTGTTCGCTGGCTAAGTTCCAGACGGCGAGCAACACGCACTGACCATCATGATCACACGCACCGTCTTTGTGTGGTTCACCGAAGTCGCCGACTGATATTGGTCCATCAACTGCAGAAATTATCTCTGAGATACGAATGTCTCCTGCAGATTTGGCCAAGATATAGCCACCGCCCACACCGCGTTTTGACTTGACCAAACCGGCGCCCTTGAGCGCCAAGAGAATTTGCTCTAAATAAGGTTGCGGCAGAGCAGTGCGCTCGGCGATGTCTCTTACCGAGGTAGGTCCGTCTTCGTCAGCATGCAAACTCAACGAGAGCAAAGCACGACAGGCGTAGTCGCCTCGGGTAGAAATTCTCACGTCTTTATACTAATGACACGTCTTTATGAGGCTTTTGCGAGGCTATTTTCACCGATGAATTGCGCGCCCAATTGAATAAGCCTGAACTACTCTCAGGGGGCACAACATGGCAACTTCAATAGCAACCAGTCCGCGACTACCTGACTATAAAAACGGTTGCATTACGGGCATCATTCCAGCGTTGCTCGGTCCGCAGGGCACGAAAGAAATTCCAGATTGGATGCCAAGTTGCGTCAAAGGGGCGCGACAAGTTGTGTTGCTCGTCATCGACGGTCTCGGCTGGCACCAACTCCAGAAAAACATCGAGCATTGCCCAACGCTTGCTGCGATGCAGGGCTCGTCGATTACAACTGTGGCGCCAACAACAACAGTTAGCGCACTTACATCGATTACGACTGGTCTCGCTCCAGCTGAACATGGTTTGGTGGGGTACCGCATCGACATGGGTGCTCGTGTTATGCAAATGCTCAAGTGGGGCGATGAAAAAGGTGATCTACGAAACATGTATCCACCTGATTTGATACAACCTTGCCCACCTTTCATGGGGGCAAGTGTGCCTGTGCTTAGCAAAGCAGAGCTCGAGGGTTCGGCATTCACTGAGGCTCATCTTCGAGGCGTGCGCGCGCGAGGGTGGCGAGCAGCGTCAAGCATCGCAGTCGAAGTTGGGCAACTATTGCGAAGTGGTGAAAAGTTTATTTACGCGTACTACGACGGCGTTGACAAGATTGCTCATGAACGCGGCTTCGGCAGTTTCTATGAAGCCGAGTTGGCAAGCGCTGACGCCATAGTCAAAAAAATTCAAGATGCACTTACGCCTGGTGCTGTTTTGATTGTCACTGCCGACCACGGTCAAGTGATGGTCGGTACCAACACAATGCCACCACATCCCGAAGTTATGGCGATGGTTGCATATCAATCTGGCGAGGGTCGCTTTAGGTGGTTGCATGCTCGAGATGGAGTTCAAGTCGAACTTCTAGCCCGGGCCACCACGCATCATTCAAACGTCGCATGGGTGGCCAGCAAAGAACAAGTGATTGACGAAAACTGGCTTGGGCCTCGACTGGGTTCGGCAACACGCAAACGCCTAGGTGATGTTGTGCTTGTGCCACGAGAGCCAATTAGTTTTGACGACGCTGCTGATACGGGCCCATTTATATTGCAATGTCGCCATGGTGCTTTGACTGATGATGAACTAGATGTACCGTTGCTCGCAATGGCAGTTAAGTGATAAGTTTGGCGACCCACCATGAAAAACCCTGAAGACAAACCAGCAGAAATTAATCAACCAGCCGAGATTGTCGAAGAGCAGAGCGAAACTACGCTCGAAACCGTTACCGCGCCGGCAAAAGTTATGCGAATTGGTTCGATGATCAAGCAATTGCTTGATGAAGTTCATTCGATGACTCTCGACATGCCTTCGCGTGAACGTTTGGCAGAGATCTATGAACGCTCGATTGTCGAACTTGCCGAAGCGCTCTCACCCGATTTGCAAGAAGAGTTACGTATGTTGGCCCTTCCGTTCAACGATGGTGAAGTGCCAAGCGATGCTGAGTTGCGTGTGGCTAAAGCACAACTCGTCGGCTGGCTCGAAGGCCTCTTTCATGGCATTCAAGCCACGATGTTTGCTCAGCAACTTTCGATGCGACAACAGGCTGAGCAGCGACTCATTCAATCAGGTCAGGCTCCAAATGCTCAGCCAGGGGATCGTCCAGGAACTTACCTTTAATGGGTAAGTCGTTTACTCACCTTCACGTTCACACAGAATTTTCGATGCTCGATGGGGCATCGCGTTTGGACGAACTTGTCGACCGAGCAGTAGGCGATGGTCAAACGGCCCTTGGTATTACCGATCACGGCAACATGTATGGCGTCATTGATTTTTATAAAGAATGCACCAAACGTGGCATCAAGCCGATTATTGGCACCGAGGCATACATGGCTTATGAAACTCGGTTTGAGCGCCCGACACGGCGGGGTCGAGTTGACGACAGTGGTGGCGATACCGAGTCAGGCAAAAAACTTTATTATCACTTGACGCTTCTGGCTGAGAACAATGTTGGCTACAAGAACCTGATTCAGTTGGCGAGCCTTGCGTTTCTCGAAGGTTATTACTACCAACCACGAATGGACTGGGAACTGCTGACAAAGTACAGCGCTGGTCTAATCGCTACATCGGGTTGCTTGGGTGGTCATGTTTTGCAGGCGCTCAAGAATGGCAAAGACGAAGAGGCGCTAAAGACAGCCGCACGCTTGCAAGAGATTTTTGGCAAAGACAACTTCTTTATCGAACTGCAAGACCACGGCATTCCGATGCAGATCGAAACAAATCCAAAGTTGATTGAGATCGGCAAAAAACTCGGGGCACCGTTACTGGCGACAAATGACTGTCACTACACGCATCGCGAAGACAGCGCATCGCATGACGCGTTGTTGTGTGTGCAAACCGGTTGCACAATTGCCGACCCAAATCGTCTCAAGTTCGAAGGCCACGAGCATTATCTGAAAACCGCAGACGAGATGCGATGGTTGTTTCGTGAGCAGCCCACTTCATGTGACAACACGTTATGGATTGCTGAGCGCGCCAAAGTTGACATTCAATTCAACGTTCCGGTCTTGCCGAACTTTCCAATTCCTGATGGTTTTGCAAATGACCACGCGTATCTCGAACATTTGACGTGGATAGGCGCCAAGCAACGATGGGGCGAGAAGCTCGCTCCCGAGGTTGTCGAACGTGTTGCTTACGAGTTGTTGACGATTAAGACAATGGGTTTCAGTTCGTACTTTTTGATCGTCTGGGACTTAGTTCGATATGCACACGAAAAATCAATTCGTGTCGGCCCCGGTCGTGGTTCGGCAGCCGGTTGCGCAGTTGCATATTCGTTGAGAATCACAGATCTTGACCCTATTAAGTATGACTTGTTGTTCGAGCGCTTCTTGAACCCGGGTCGTCGATCAATGCCGGACATAGATATGGACTTCGACTCGCGCTATCGCGATGAAATGATTCGATACGCCTCAGAAAAGTACGGCCGTGATCACGTTGCCCAAATCATTACGTTCGGCACGATCAAAGCCCGCAATGCTGTTCGAGACGCGGCGCGGGTTTTGGGTTTGCCGTATGGTTTGGGCGACAAGATCGCCAAGTCCATGCCTCCAGTGGTGATGGGTCGAGATACACCGCTCAAGTATTGCTTCGAAGAAAATGAGCAACACGTCGACGGTTATCGTGCTGCAGCCGAATTGCGAGCACTCTATGAGAGCGAACCAGATGTAAAAACGGTTGTTGATACTGCTCGTGGTCTTGAGGGCTTAAAGCGCAGTGTTGGCATTCATGCCGCGGCTGTGGTGATTACAAAAGAGAAATTAACCGAGTACTTGCCGATTCAGCGAAAGGCTGAGTCGGGTCAAGATGCAGATCTCGCACCGATCGTCACGCAATACGAAATGCACGCTGTTGAAGAACTCGGACTTTTGAAAATGGACATCTTGGGTTTGCGCAACCTTGACGTGATCACTGATACAAACAAAATGATTCAAGAATTGAGCAATCCTGATTTCGATATCGACAAGGCGCCATTTGACGACAAAAAGACTTTCGAATTGTTGCGCCGTGGTGACACAATCGGGGTGTTTCAACTTGAGTCGACCAATATTCGCGCATTGGTGCGCAGTATGGTGCCAACAACAATCGACGACATCGCTGCAATCGTCGCTCTCTATCGACCAGGGCCAATGGGTGCGAACATGCACAATGACTATGCCGATTTCAAAAACGGTCGAAAGACGCCGAAAATATTTCACCCAGATGCCCAAGATCTGCTCGGTGATACTCAAGGTTTGATGATTTATCAAGAAAGTATGATGCGTGTCGCCCAAAAGTTTGCTGGCTACAGCCTCGAAGAAGCCGATGATTTGCGCAAGGCGTGCGGCAAAAAAAATCGAGCCGACATGAAAAAGCAGCGCGCAAGTTTCGAAAAGGGCTGCGTCGACCGTGGTTACGGTCAAGAATTAGGCGAAACACTTTTTGATTCGATCGAAAACTTTGCCGACTATGCGTTCGGCAAGAGTCACGCATATGGGTATGCATTCATCGCGTATCAAACTGCATATCTCAAAGCCAATTATCCGTTTGAGTATCTCTCGTGTCTTCTGACAAGCGTCAAGGCAAGTTACGACCGCGCCGCAATCTTCTTGGCTGATGCACGTGCTAGCAACATCACGGTTAAAACTCCAGACATCAATTCGTCGGGGGTCGACTTTGTGCCGGTGGTTGAGGGTGACAATCGTGTGATCAGTTTCGGCCTTTCGGCAATTCGAAACGTTGGCGAAGCTGTCGTCGGACAGATCGTTGATTATCGACGTGCAAACGGTCCATTCACTTCGTTCTATGACTTTGTTGATCGTGCGCCGATTGCAACACTCAACAAACGAACTGTCGAGTCGTTGATCAAGGCTGGTGCTTTCGATTCTTTAGGGCATCCACGCAAAGGTTTGCTCTTGGTGTTTGAGTCAATTATTGAAAACACTTTGAATCGTCGGCGTGAGCGCGACCAAGGCGTAATGAGTCTGTTTGATCAAGGGGCAGATTCGGGTTCAAGTTTCTCTGAACAGATCGAGATACCAAACATCAATTACGAAAAGTCTGAGCAACTCAAGATCGAGCGCGAAATGCTCGGCTTATATGTATCTGATCATCCATTGCGTGGTGTCGAAGGTCAGTTGCGTCGTAAAGTCGAGTGTTCGCTGGCAGACCTTGATGAAAGAAATGATGGCGCCTATTTGACTCTCGGTGGTGTGATCACAGTTGTCAATCGAAAATTTACGCGCAAGGGCGACCAAATGGCCGTGCTGACGATCGAAGATTTGCAGGGCTCTGTTGAGGTGAATATTTTTCCAAAAACATATGCCAGTTTCGGACATTTGATTGACGAAGACACGATCATCACCGTTCGCGGTCGACTTGACAAGCGCGACGATTCACGAATCTCATTCAATGCACAAGAAGTGAAAATTGTCGAACCGATGCGGGCGAGCGACATGAGTTTGCATATCGAACTCACTGGAAGGTCGTTGTCGCAAGAAGATATCTTCAACTTGCAGGAGTTGTTAAAAGATCATGGTGGACAAACGCCAGTACAATTGCATATGCCTGGTGGCAAAAGTTTGCGTTTGGCGCCTGAATTTAATGTTGACATAGACCGCGCGATCGGTGCGTTGCGTGCGTCTTACGGCAACAGTGTCTATATCGGTTGAGAGTCTTGTTATCTCGTTGTTAGCGAGTTGCCGAAACTAATTGTCATAGCCATCGGAAATTGACAATTTTGCTGGCAGAATAGAAGGGCTATGCCGCTTGTTGTCAAGACTATCGATGCCTCAGCGTTAGTTGACTCAGACCTTGATGATCTTGCCGCCATGGGTGGCTCGTTTGGCATTGGTGCAATTTCGAAAGCCAAAGAAGATTGGGTGTTGTTTGCAAGCGCAAAACTTGATGGCAAGTTGCACGGCTTCATGTTCTCGACCCTCGAGCGAATCGGCGGTACGCCATGCGTATTGTTGGGCATGCTCAGCGTCAAGCGAACTTCAAAGCGAGATCAAATTCTCAAGGGTTTGATGAGCGAGGCATACCACCGCGCGTTGATGGCTTTCCCCGACGAAGATGTTGTAGTTGGGTCGCGATTTGTTTCGGTAGATGCGCTCGAGGCATTCAAATCGCTCACTGAATTGATCCCGCGACCAGATCATCGTGCTGTCGGCGAAGAGCGCGCCTGGGGTCGGCGCCTAGCGAGAAGGTTCGGTTGCGAGTCGGCATATGACGAGCAGTCGTTCACCATCAAGAGCAACGGTCAAAGTGGATTCATCGATTTCGAGTCGCTGAAGCCGGGCAAAGCTCCAGCCGACGTTGCGGCGCTGTTCAAGAGTGTTTCAGCAAAGAAGTCTGGTTCGCTTGTCGTTCACGGTTGGACGATGACCGAAAACTTGCTGAAACTCGGCAAGCACTAATTTTTTTGTTATGCAGTTCGCGGACTGCGTTCGGTCTCGCAAAATGGTGCGTGCTTTTCGTAAGGCGCCAGTCGATTCAAAACTCTTAGACAGAATTGTCGATCTTGCTTCGCGGGCTCCATCAGCCGGAAAAACCCAAGGTTGGCATCTGTTGGTGTTGCGCGATGAGCAAACTGCAAAATTTTGGGACTTGTCATTGCCGCTCGAAAAACGATCAAGCTTTCGTTGGCAACATCTTCTAGACGCACCTGTAATTGGTTTAGTTTTCGCCGACCCTCATGCCTATTTAGAGCGATACAGCGAACCCGATAAGGCAAAAACAAAACTCGGAGACGAAACATCTGCGTGGCCGACGCCATATTGGACGGTCGACGCATCTTTTGCAACCATGCAACTTCTGCTCGCCGCACACGATGTTGGCCTTGGTGCGCTTTTCTTTGGTGTTTTCAATGGAGAAGACGAAATACGAAAAGAATTTAGAGTCCCAGCTCAGATGCAACTCATCGGTGCAGTGGCGATCGGTTGGCCAATGTTAGAAAACTTGACCGATCGCGGTGCAAGTGCGAAGCGTCCACGGCGCAAACCATCAGAAATTATTCGTGAAGGTAGTTTTTAACTTAGAGAAGCGAGGGCTTGCTGCAATTGCTCGACTGTCGTCACCGGGGCACTGCAGACATAATTTTGGCAAACATAAGCAAACCCAGGTCGACGATCTTGCCATAGTGGTGATTCGTACGGTTCGCCGAATGCGACTACGGCTGTCGGTAGCCAAAGTTTCTTAACTGACTCGACAAGATCGGGTCTCTCGCCAGTTATCGCTATTTCAGTGACGCCTTTATGAACGAGGTACACAGCGTGCAATAGGTTGCCGAATGCGCTCGGTGCAGCCTCGGCGATTCGTGTAAACAGGCGCAGAATCTCGTGAGCATTGCGCGAAAATTTCTCTTTGCCAGTTAGGGCGCCGAGTCTTAGTAGGGCATTTGCGGCTACTGAGTTTGCCGATGGAGTTGCATTGTCAAGCAAATCTTTTTGTCGCACGACTAGTTGCTCAGCGTCGGTCGCAATCGTGAATAAGCCGCCATTCTTTTCATCCCAATAATCTGCAACCAGTTGGTCGGCGACTTCAACGCTGCGCGAAATCCAAATTGACTTGCCGGTAGCTTCAGCGAGTCGAGTGAATGCATCGACTAAGTGTGCAAGATCGCATGCAAGTGCTCGGTGTCGAGCTTTGGGCAATCCGTTGCGCTGCCAACTTCGTGCCCATTTCGGTAATTCAGTTCTTTGGTCATTGACTCTCAGCTCGCGAAATAGAAACTCGCAGTTCTGCTCGGCTGCCTCGAGCCAGTCTTTTCGTCCAAGCAAGTTTGCGGCCTCAATTAGCGACGCGGACATCATCGCATTCCATTCGGTAAGAATCTTGTCGTCGAGAAGGGGGCGCTTTCGCTTGTTTCGTGCATCGAATATTTTTGAGCGAATTTCTTGGATCTCTGGTGAGCGTTTGAAGTCGCCCCGATGGTTCAAGCGTGTCGGAATATTTTTTCCTTCGAAGTTGCCTACATCGGAAATTTCGTAGTGGTCAAAGGCGAGTTCGACCAAATTTTCTGGCAGAATCTTGCGCAACTCAGATGGTGTGAATACATAAAAATGTCCCTCGTGTGAATGCCCAAGATCGTCAAGCGAATCGGCATCTTCGGCGCTGAAGAAGCCCCCGTCGTGGTCTCTTAAATCACGCATCACATACTCGACAATCTCTTCGCAAACTTGTCGGTAATTTTCTGACTGGAAGACTACGGCTGCATGTGCATATACGCGAAGAAGTAAAGCCTGGTCGTAGAGCATTTTTTCAAAGTGGGGCACAAGCCACTTTTCGTCGACGCTGTATCGCGAGAACCCGCCACCAATGTGGTCGTACATTCCGCCCGAAGCCATCGCATCCAACGTGGTGGTGATAACTGTTTTCACGGTTTCGTTCGGTTGCTCGATGTAATTTCGCAACAGCAGATCAATATTCATCGTGCTCGGAAACTTCGGCGCGCTACCGAAACCGCCCCATTGATGGTCAAATGCTTCTACAAGTTGGTCGCGTGCTCGGGTGACCAAAGTAAAACTCGGCAAAGTTTCGTCTGGGGTAACTGCTGCGGTTCTCGAGAGTGATTCACCAAGAGCAGCGATGTTGTTTTCAATGTCGGCGCGTCGGTTGTGCCAGGCATCGCTCACAGCGTTCATTAGTTTCATAAATGACGGCTTAGGAAAGTAGGTGCCCCCATAAAACGGGTGGCCTTCTGGACTCATAAACACTGTCATTGGCCAACCACCACGCCCCGACATTGCTTGCACTGCATCCATATAAAGAGCGTCGATATCTGGACGCTCTTCGCGATCAACTTTTATATTTACAAAAAGCTGGTTCATCAGGTTTGCAGTTTCAAGGTCTTCAAAGCATTCGTGTGCCATGACATGGCACCAGTGACATGCCGAATAACCAATCGAGAGCAATATTGGTACGCCGCGACGTTGGGCTTCGTTAAATGCTTCGGTCGACCAACTAAACCAATCGACAGGATTTTCTTGGTGTTGCCGAAGATACGGACTGGTTTCTTGGGCTAGGCGATTAGCCATCTAACTCGTAGCTTCATTTTTAGTAACGATTTCTAGAACGGCAGTTTGAGTTAGTCGTGGGTATGGCGCTTTAGCGTCGGCAACGATACGCAATGTGCATTGACCATCACCAGTTGGTACTAAAACTTTCTTGACAATTTTGCATGGCCCAGAAACGACGCGAGTTGTAATTTTGCCTTTCGATGCGCTGCCGACGAGTTCAGCGACTGCAACACTTGTACTTCGCTCGACGGTCGAAATTGTCGTCCAGATTGCCGAAATTTTTGGGGTCGCCGCCGAAAAGCGCATTTGCGGGGTGCCGCCGACGGAGATCAAAGTTCCAAACCGCAGAAAGGACTTGATGTCTTTGCGAGTCGGTATGTAAGTGTTCTTTTGGGCTTGAGGAATCGCCACACAGTCGATCGGTATCTCAAGAGTCGCATCGCCGGGAGTCAAACAGCGATACCACTGCAGTCTTTCGCTTGCAGGAATCTGAACAGTGCCGCCAACTGACTCTTGACCTACTCGTCCGAGTGACGAAACGGTCGGGAAAACAATTTTGTCAGGAAAATACCCGAGTGCTTTAAAAATTGCATATGCATCTATCAGGCCAGCGCCAAATGTTTCATCGCGTCCTTCGGCGCCAATGTCTTTTGCCGTGGTGGTGATTAGCTCGCGAACTTGGGCTGCGGTGAAATCTGGTCGAACGCTATAGATGAGTGCCGCCACGCCACTTACAAATGCCGCCGCCATAGAAGTGCCGCTCATCGTTGCGTAAGGTTCGCCATTTCCGGCGCATCTGCGTGAAGGGTCGGCGCTCGAGTCAATGCGAACAGTCGAGCAAATGCTGACGCCTGGTGCGGCGACATCAATGTACGCACCTCGCTGGTTGAACGACGGAGCATTCGATGTTTGGTCAACTGCAGTCACTGCAAGAGCGAGATCGTTGCCAGCAGGGTAGGTAGTGCTCGCTGTTGAACCACCGTTGCCTGCAGCGGCAACAACAACAACTTTATTGAGTTCGGCAAATTCAAGTGCAAGCTGTAGCGCAGTGGTCTGAGTTCTTCCACCGAGCGAAAGGTTTACAACTTTTGCACCTTGTTCAACGGCCAAGCGAATCGCTTGAACCAAATCGCTCTCCGAGCCATCTCCGCGAGAATCGAGAATTCGTATTGGAAGAATTTTTGCATCGGGGGCGATTCCGCTGATACCGATTGCGTTATCGCGCTGACCAGCAATAATGCCGGCGACATGAGTTCCGTGACCGACTGTGTCGACGTCTGCTGACAAGTCGCCGATGCGACCACGAATTATTGATCGTCCAGACAGCAAGTTTTGCGTTAGGTCGGGGTTTGGACCTGAACCAGAATCAATTACGGCAACCGTGATTCCGGCGCCAGTTGAAATCGTTTGGGCCTCTTTGATGTTTGCAACATCAAGTCCCCATTGCGAACTGAAAGCGGGATCGTTCGAGGCAGCGGCAATCGGGATGACTGCAATCTGGCTACCGATGAACGCAAGTGCTGCGACGAAACAGAGCGAACTGAGTTTTCTAGTTGGCGATATCAATTTCAATTATGCGCCAGTCGAATGAAAGCCACCGTCGACATGAATAATTTCACCGGTCGTAGCCGGAAACCAATCGCTCAATAGTGCAACTGCACTGCGGGCGACGGGAGCAGAATTGTTGACATCCCAACCGAGTGGTGCACGATCACTCCAGATGTCTTCGAAAGCGCTGAATGATGGAATCGATTTTGCGGCCATTGTGCGAATTGGTCCAGCGGCGATTAAATTGCACCGAATATTTTTTGGCCCAAGTGCCTTGGCTAAGTATCGGTTGGTGCTTTCAAGCGCAGACTTGGCTACACCCATCCAGTTGTAAGCAGGCCAAGCGACCGTGTTGTCAAAGTCAAGCCCGACGATCGTGCCACCTGAAGTCATCAGCGGCACGAACGAATCAGCCAAAGTTTTGAGTGAGTAGGCCGAGATATGCATTGCTGTAGAAACGTCTTGCCAAGTTGCGGCCATGAAGTCGTCACCAAGGCAGGCGGCAGGTGCGAAACCAATTGAGTGTAAGACACCGTCAACGCGCCCAAGAATTTTTTGAATTTCAACTCTTGCGCTCTCGGTGTGTTCGTCAACGGTTACGTCGAATTCGACGACCTCAACTGGCGAATCAAGTTTCTTGGCCGCGCGCTGAGTAATTGACAGACCGCGACCAGCGCCAGTGAGAACTAATTTTGCTCCTTCACGCTGAGCGAGTTGCGCAATTCCAAAAGCCAACGATGCTTCGGTAAGCACGCCTGTAATGACAATATTTTTTCCATCTAATATGCCCACTCATTCAACGGTAGTTGGTTTAAGTCGGTTTTGTCCTGAGCGGAGTTTCGCGGTTGCAACTGGCTATATATAACTCGTTTTCTTGCCGTGCAGATAGGTAGCGTTGCCAAGTATGCGCATTGGCTTGCTAGGCGGCACGGGTCCCGCGGGTAGCGCGCTGGGTCTTCGACTGGCATCTATTGGGTACGAGATAGTTCTTGGCTCTCGCGATGCTAAAAAGGCGCAAGATGTTTGCAACGAGCTAATCAAAAAGTGGCCGGACTACAAACTGAAAATTTCGGGCGGGGACAACGATCAAGCAGCTCGCTGCGAATTAGTAGTAATTGCAACCCCTTGGGATTCAGCAGCGACAGTGGTTAACGAACATACGCAAGATCTCGCTGGAAAAATAGTCGTAACAATGGCTAACGCGCTCGTAAGAGTAGGTAAAGAATTTCAACCGCTAGTTCCGCCGCGCGGAAGTATCGCCGCCCACGTTCAGGCTGAAATACCGTTGTCGCGAGTCGTGGCCGCATTTCAACATTTGCCGGCAACCGAACTTGGTCGACTCGGCCATGAAGTTGATAGCGATGTTTTGATTTGTTCTGACGATCCTGTCGCAACTGCGACGATTAGTGAGATTGTCGCAAAAATTCCTGGATGCCGACCGCTCAATGCTGGAACGTTGTCGAATGCTTTGGCCATCGAGGCATTTACGGCTGTGCTGTTGCAACTCAATGTTCGCTACAAAACAAGGGTCGCGCCTCGACTTACTGGGATACCAGATCGTGGTGGTTCGGTTTGACTTTGAGGCTTTATGACACGGCAAAAAAACGTGTCGTAGATTTTGTTGCTGATCAACAGGTTTTGATGTACACATGTGGCATCACACCGTACGATGCAACTCACATCGGCCACGCGTTCACCTTTATTACTTACGATGTGTTGCAGCGTCGCTTGATTGATCTTGGGCACTCAGTGAAGTGTGTTCGCAACGTCACCGATGTCGATGACCCGTTATTTGCCAAAGCCCGTGAACTTGGCGTTCACTATCTTGATCTTGCCGCTGGCGAAGAGGCACGTTTCAACGCCGATATGAAGGCACTAAACGCTCTAGATGTTTACAGCACGCCACGTGCATCATCGGCGATCTCTGACATTCGCGGGTTCATTGGAATGGTGATTGAAAAAGGTTTTGCTTATCAAGCAGGGCAGAGTGTCTATTTCGATGTGACTAAGTTCGGTTCGTTCGGCAGTGTTTCAAATTATGACAACGACACGATGATGCGACTTGCAGCCGAAAGAGGTGGGCAGATTGAAGACCCGCATAAACGCCATCCGCTTGATTTCGTATTGTGGCAACCCTCGGCGGCCGATGAACCAAGTTGGGACACAATTTGGGGTCCCGGCCGTCCCGGTTGGCATATTGAATGTTCGGCACTTGCTTTGCGCGAACTTGGCTCGACAATTGATCTGCACGGTGGTGGAAGTGACTTGATATTTCCGCATCACGAATGTGAGCGTGCACAATCTGAGGCTGCAACTGGTGACTTGTTTGTTAAACACTGGATGCATGTGGCGATGGTATTCATGGACGGAAGCAAGATGTCAAAAAGTCTCGGCAATCTTGAATTTGTCGATCGTCTGCGCAAGCAACATGATCCGCGCGCAATTCGGTTGGCGTTGATCGCAAATCACTATCGACACGAGTGGGAGTGGACGCCCGAAGCGATGCCTAAAGCGCACAATCGCTTGCAGAGTTGGTCGCAAGCTACTGCTGGCGATGGAAGCGCCGGCATTGACGAAGTTCGCAACGCACTTGATGACGACTTAAATGTGCCGGCTGCAATTGCGGTGCTTGATGAAGCCGCAAAGTCTGGTCATAGTGTCGCTTTGGCAAGTCGATTGCTGGGTGTAGAGATATAGACATGGCTAAGCGGAAAGTCAAAAGCACAAAGCAGTTTGATCCGTCGAAATATGTTGGCGCGACAAAGTTTCAGACTCGCTTCAGACCAGTCTGTAGATTTTTTTTCACACGACTCTGGAAGTTTTCGTTAGAAGGATTCGAACAAATTCCAACTACTGGTCCGGCGATATTGTGCGCTAACCACATCAGCTTTTTAGATTCAGTGTTTTTGCTGACTTACTCACCGCGCAACATGTCGGTGGTGGGCAAAAGCGAGTACATGGACTCTTTCAAGACTCGCTGGTTGTTTACAAAAATTGGAATGATTCCTCTTGATCGCTCGGGTGGCGAAAATGCGACAGCGGCGATGTCTTCAGTTGAGGCCGTGTTGTCGAGAGGCGAACTTTTCGGAATTTTTCCCGAGGGCACGAGAAGTCGAGATGGGCGACTCTACAAAGGTCGAACCGGGGCGGCGCGTTTGGCGTTGAAGTTTGGTTGCCCGGTTTTCCCTGTTGGTATAACTGGCACCAGCGAAATAATGAAACCAGACACGGTGATGCCAAAGTTTGGAAAGCATTGCAAGATTGTCATTGGTGAGCCGATTGATACCCAAAAATATTTATCGCGTGCCGATTCGCCAGAAGTATTGCGCGAACTCACAGATGAAATCATGGTGCGAATTCAGGCACTGACAAAACAAGAGTATGTATACGACTATGCGCCAAGGCGATCAAGCGTTAATCGAACCCACATCTAAAACTGCCGCAATCTAGACTGAAGGCGTGCCTAGCGATAGTTCTGTAATCAAAGTTCGACTGCCCGATGACTCGGTGCGAGAGTTGCCGGCTGGTGCCACTGGCTTAGATCTAGCCCAGTCAATCGGCAAGCGGCTAGCGCAAGCCGCCGTGGCAACAGTTGTAAATGGCGTCGAGACAGATCTTGGCGTCGCACTTGCAGACGGAGCGCAAGTTTCAATTGTTACTTCAGATTCGGACGCTGGTCGCCATGTTTTGCGCCACTCGACGGCACATGTGCTCGCGCAGGCGGTTGTTCAGCTCTTTGAAGGTGCGAAATTTACGATTGGTCCGGCAATTGAGGATGGCTTCTATTACGACTTTGAGTTGCCGAACAATAAAACTTTTAGCGATGCCGACTTGGTGGCAATCGCAGAGCGCATGCAACAAATTGTCGCTGCTGATCAGCCGTTTGTGCGTTCTGAAATGTCGGCAGATGATGCGTTGAAAGTTTTCAAAGATCAGCCATACAAATGTGAAATTATTCAGCGAGTGACAAAAGGAGATGCCGACTCAGTCGATGCGCTTGAAGCAGGTAGCGCAGATTCGGTAAGTGTTTATCGAAATAGTGAAAGTTTTGTCGACTTATGTCGTGGACCTCATGTTCCGTCGACGAGTCGGCTCGGTCACTTCGCATTGATGAAAGTTGCGGGCGCGTATTGGCGAGGCAACGAAAAAGGTCCGATGCTCCAGCGCATTTACGGCACAGCATGGGAGTCGAAGTCGGCACTTGCTGAGCACTTGCACCGATTAGAAGAAGCCGAAAAGCGGGACCATCGTCGTCTCGCTGTTGAAATGGATCTTCTCTCGTTTCCACAAGAGCTTGGTGGTGGGTTGGCAGTGTGGCATCCAAAAGGTGGCATCGTTCGAAAATTGATGGAAGATTACAGTCGCGAGCGTCACCAAAATGGTGGTTACAAGTTCGTGTTCACGCCGCACTTGGCTAATGCACATCTTTTTGAGACTTCGGGGCATTTGCAGTTTTATAAAGACGGCATGTACCCACCAATGGAAATGGACAACGGAACTTATTATCCAAAACCGATGAACTGTCCGATGCATTGCTTGATTTACCGCGATCGTCAACGAAGTTATCGAGAGTTGCCATTGCGATTGTTCGAGTTGGGCACCGTCTATCGCTACGAACGCGCAGGAACTCTGCATGGTCTTTTGCGAATTCGAGGCTTCACGCAAGACGACAGCCATATTTTTTGTACCGAAGAGCAGATGGCAGACGAGATTGCCTCGCTGCTTGATTTTGTCTTGAGCGTTTTGCGTCGCTTTGGATTCAATGATTTTGACTTCAAACTCAGCACACGCAATGCCGATAAATCAGTTGGTTCTGACGAAATTTGGCAAAAAGCAACTGACGCGTTACGTGAAGCGTTAAACCGCCACGGGTTGCAATTCACTGTTGCGCCGGGCGATGCCGCTTTTTATGGTCCAAAGATCGACATCGATGTGCGAGATGCGATTGGCAGAAAGTGGCAATTGAGCACGATTCAGTGTGACTTCAATCTTCCAGAACGCTTTGGTCTTGAATACATTGCAACTGATAATGCGCGAAAGCGTCCGATCATGTTGCATCGTGCATTGTTCGGCTCGATTGAGCGGTTCTTCGGCGTGCTTCTCGAACACTATGGTGGGGCGTTTCCGACTTGGCTCGCGCCAGTTCAAGTGCGTGTGCTTGCCGTTGCCTCTGCTCATGAAGAATACGCAGCCAAAGTTGTGCAGCGATTAGTTGACGAGGGATATCGAGTCGATCAGCTTGTCGCTGACGAACAACTTGGCAAGCGAATTCGTGCATCAAAGCTCGAACGAATTCCTTATGTATTGGTTGTTGGCGATGACGATGTTGCAAATTCGACTGTCGGCGTTAATCCTCGTGGTGGCGACGTACGTCGTGACGTGCCATTGGCTGACTTTCTTCAACAACTTTCAGCAGATGTGGGCGAAACTCGAAGTGTCGCTTAGTCAATTGATCGGCCATTCGTGTTAGAGAGAATCTGGAATGGTTGGCGAGCCGATTATGTCGTTCACGGGCAGGGTGCGCAAAAGAAGTCGGACAAATCAGTTTTTACCCAAATACTTGACAGTGGTATGTCTGATGAGCAGTGCTACATCGTGCATCGTGGAGAAAAAGTCTTTGCGATAATGAATGCATTTCCATATACCTCGGGTCATCTCTTGGTTGTGCCGTACCGTGAGGTTGCCGAACTTGAAGACTTATCTCACGACGAGACTTCAGAACTTTGGGCAACAGTAACGACAGGCGTCAAAGTTTTGAAGTCGGTTTACAAGCCCGAAGCGATGAACGTTGGCATAAACCTCGGTGCTGCCGCCGGTGGCAGCATTGCACAGCACTTGCATGTGCACATCGTTGGCCGATGGGGCGGGGACACAAATTTCATGGTTGCTACTGCCAACACGAAAATTTTGCCTGAGGCGCTCGATGTCAGTGCTGATCGAATTCGAAAAGCCTGGATGAAAATTTAGTGAGCGTGGTCTTCAATGTCTGATTCGCCCGATGAGATTCGTGACGAGTTGCCGAGTGATTTAAATGTCACCGCATTTGTTGGTCCGTATAAATTTCCTGATAACAGTCGCAGACGAATTCCGGGTTTGATCTATTTGGTTATTGCCGCACTGAGTTTTGTGCTGTGGGTTACGCAGCGCGACAGCGATTCAGCGCTGGTCAGCGACGGCTTTCTCGGCGCGGCCATATTGCTGGCACTCGTGGGTCTGTTTTCTCTTTCTTCTTCGTGGCGAATGACGGTTGATGAAAAACTTGCTTTGGTGCATGCAACTCGTGCAGTTGGTTTCGCGGTGGGTCACGCTTCGGCTCAACAAGTTTGGCGCGGCTTTCGAAGTCGACCAACTTGGAGAGTGATGTGTTACAGCGCACAAGAACCGCCGTTGCAGCGCGGACTGGTTTTGATTGATGCTGTTGACGCACGAATTGTCGAGTGTCTAGTTGAAGCAAATCCAGAGAGTTAGGCTGTAAAGATGTTTGATGGCAGATTTCGCCACCAGGTAGAGCGAGTTGTTCGGCCAGTGGGCGAGCAACTTCGTAAAACGAAAATTTCACCTGATCATTTGACTTTGCTGGGTTTAGTCGTCGCTGTTGGTGCTGCCGTGGCGATTGGCTTTGGTGCGCTACGCCTCGGGTTGTTGTTGGTCGTACTCGCAGCGTTGCCCGATTTGCTGGATGGCGCATTGGCCAAAGCATCTAATCAAAGCAGCCAGCGCGGAGCTTTTTTTGACTCGACAATCGATCGAGTAACAGATGCCGTGTTGCTTGGTGGTGTTGCTTGGTTCTTGGGTTATCAAAGAGGTGCGTTTGCCTCTGTTTTAGTTTTCGCCGTTATGGCAGTTTCGTCGCTGATTTCGTATCAGCGCGCAAAGGCTGAGTCGCTCGGTTTAAACGCCAAGGGTGGTTTGATGGAGCGAGCAGAGAGAATAATTCTGCTTTGCGTAGGTCTGCTTTTTGACGCGCTTCTCTTTTGGGCGATGGTGCTTATGCTCATTTTGGTCACGATGACAGCGGTACAGAGATTCTTCAAAGTTTGGAATCAAGCGGCGGTTGCGCCGGCCACTGCTGATCGTGTCGCGTTGCGTCAGTCACGACGTGCCTCTCGTCGCGCTCAACGCGACGATCGACGTCTTAGGGTGGCACGGCGTCGTCGTGTGCAGTGACAAATAATTTAGAGGTACAAGAAAAAGCATCGCGCACTGACGCATTGATCATTTTTGGCTACAGGGTCGTAAGCCGAATCGCAAAGATTTTTCCGCCTGCGGCTGTCGCAGTTGTGACTGCGATTGTCGTGCCAGTCATTTGTGTTTTTTTACGTAAACAGCGACCAATCGTCGCTCGCAACATGCGCAGAGTCAGCCCAGAGTTGCGGGGCTTTAAGTTGCGACGTGCAGTGAGTAAGTCATATCAAAGTTATGCGCGTTACTACATTGAAACTTTTCGACTTCCAAATCTGACAAAAAAAAGTATCGATGCCAAAATTTCGGTAACAGGTTTTGAACACATCGAGAACGCTCTCAATCTCGGCAAGGGTGTGATCTTGGCTTTGCCTCACTTGGGTGGGTGGGAGTGGTCTGGTAGATGGCTGATCCATCAAGGGCACAATTTAAACGCCGTTGTTGAAAAACTCGATTCACCAGCTCTATTTAAAATGTTTGTCGATTTGCGCACGAGTTACGGGGTCAATGTAATTCCACTTGATGACAAAGCTGGTGTTGCTGTGCAAGAAGCCTTGTCCAAAAACGAGATAGTTGCACTGTTGAGTGACCGTGACTTGCAGGGCAACGGAATTGAAGTCGAATTCTTCGGTGAGCGAACAACTGTGCCTGCTGGCCCGGCCTTCTTTGCGTTGCGCACCGGTGCAGCATTGTTGCCTCTAGGCACTTATTTTGCAAAGGGTCTTGATCAACACGAAACAATCGTTCGACCTGCGGTGGATATTCAGCGCACAGGATCGCTACGCGATGACATGAGCAGAGTTGCCCAAGATTTAATTCGCGAGTTTGAAATATTGATCAGGAAAAAACCAGAGCAATGGCACTTGTTTCAACCCAACTGGCCGAGTGACAAAATTGCCGATGCCAGTTAACTGAATGCATCAAATAATTGGCTGATGGCCTGTGCTTGACCGCCAGAAGTTGAAGACATAACGGCAATCGGCAGCACGCCTATCAGTGACCAACCATAAAGACGCTCGCGAACAGTGTCGACGTCGCCAGAAATAGTGCAGTCGTCTAACCATTCGTTGTCCATCGCCGAAATGATTTCGGTATTGCGCGATTCTTTGGCCGATTCTGACAAAATTTTTTCAAATGCATCCATTTGCTCGCCGTAACCACACGCACGCCAATAGTTTCTGTAGTTAGGCAAAGTGACATAGCCGACCAAGGTTTTGCGGTGAATTGCTCTTGCAGCCTCAACATCGTCGCTAATCACCGTCGGGATCATGTTGGCAAGAAACATATTGCTGCGCTTTGAGTCGGGGAGCAGTGCGATTTGCGCAGCAATGCTTTTGCGCGATGCATTTGCCCAAATGGCACCGTTTGAAATCTCGCTTGCCAAGTGCATCATTTTGTTGCGCAGTGCCGCCAAATAAATTGGCGGAAGATCGCCTGAAAATCGTTCTTGAGCCTTCATGGTTGCAAGATAATTTTTGATGTCGGCTAAGGGCGTTGCGGTTGTAGCACCAAGACGGTCGATGACTGGTCCGTGGCTAACACCTAATCCAAGAGCGAACCGTCCGTTTGAAACTTCGTGGATGTGTGCTGCAGTGTTCGCCATTTCTATTGCGTGGCTGTAGTAAATCGGTTGAATCGATGTCCAAAACTTGATCTCATTTGTTGAGTGAGCCAATGAGACGCAAAGACCCATTGTTGCGCCCAGGCTTGGGCAAGCGATGCCAGCAAATTTCAATTCTTCGGCACGGCGGGCGAGTTCGAGTATCGCATGTCGTTTTTTTGCCGGTGCAACCATCGAAACTGCTGGTCTGAAGTTTTCGGCTGAATTCATGCATTTAAACTAGTCGCAATGGTCGTACCGTAGAAGCGGTGAACACTGTGAGTAGCGAATCAAGCTTTGGAACAAATTTTGTGCGCAAGAAGATGTTGCGCATCGGTTTGATATCCCCATACAGCTTGACTATTCCTGGCGGAGTGCAAGCACAAGTTTTGGGTCTGGCTCGCGAATTGCGAAAAATGGGACATGAAGCGCGCGTTCTCGGACCTTGCGACGGACCACCGCCCGAACCATTCGTGACACCACTCGGCAACAGTTTGCCAACTGCCGCGAACGGTTCAATCGTGCCACTTGCGCCAGACCCATCAGCGGCGTTGCGCACGATTCGAGCGATCAACGATGAAGCATTCGACGTTTTGCATTTGCATGAGCCGATTGCTCCCGGGCCAACGGTGACAGCACTGTTGTTGAGGTTGGCGCCGATGGTCGGCACGTTTCATGCAGCCGGTGATATTGCTTGGTACGGCCGACTCAGCAAGGGAGTGAACTGGATCGCAGATTTTTTGGATGCGCGAGTTGCGGTTTCACCGCAAGCCCGCGAACTTGCACATCGATATTTGGGCGGTGAGTACGAAATTCTTTTTAACGGCATCGAAAGCGATCTCTATTCGCGCCCAAATGTTTTGCGGGGCGAAACGAAATCAATTTTCTTTTGTGGCAGATACGAGCCACGTAAAGGTCTGGCAGTTTTGCTCGAAGCATTTGAAAAAATTGCAGATGACGTAGAGCTTTGGGTTGCATCTGACGGCGAGGGTATCGAAGAACTAAAAGCAAAATATTCGCACGACAGCCGTATCTTGTGGCTTGGCCGAATTACTGATGCCGAAAAAATTGATCGCTTGGCGAAGTGCAGTGTGTTTTGTGCGCCAAGTTTGCATAGCGAATCTTTCGGCATTGTCGTTCTTGAGGCGATGGCCAGCGGTGCACCCGTGGTTGCGAGCTCTCTCGAGGGGTATCGAAACGTTGCCACTCATGATGTCAATGGCTGGCTGATTGAGCCAGGTGATGTGCAAGGCCTGACTGAGAGTCTGGCCAAAATTATCGACGACAAACAGTTGGCCGAACGCTTGCGACAAAGTGGTCTCGAGAGAGCGAAAGAACTCTCAATGCGACGTCTGGCTGAAATCTATGTCGAGATTTATCACAAAGTCTTAGAGCGTGAGAGTTTCAATCCAGATCATCATCCGAAAAGTCGTGTGGTACGAATGTTTTCAGATCGTGTATTGCGCAAACCTCAGCAGTTATAGCCACGCAGTAGAATAAGTTTCTACCCCCGTGAGAAAGCAAGAGGAATCATGTCGAATTTAGTTTGGCTTGTTGTAATCGTTGTTCTTGTCGGTTTTGTTGCGCTGTCGTATAACTCTTTGGTGCAACGGCGAAATCAAGTTAAAAACGCATGGTCACAGATTGATGTGCAATTAAAGCGACGAATTGAACTCATTCCAAATCTCGTTGAGACGGTCAAGGGTTACGCCGACTTTGAACAAAAGACTCTGCAACAAGTCATCGCTGCGCGAAATGTGGCGATGGCAGCTCCGAGCACCGTTGCCGAGCAAGCCGGCGCTGACAACGCACTTTCGGGTGCGTTGCGACAGTTGTTTGCGCTCTCTGAGTCGTATCCAGACTTGAAAGCAAATGCCAGTTTTTTGAGTCTTCAAGAAGAACTCAGCAACACAGAAAGCCGAATTGCCTATGCTCGTCAGTTCTTTAACGATGCAGTTCTGACATATAACAACGCTGTGCATTCGTTTCCAAGTGTTATCTTCGCTTCGATTTTCAAGTTCAAAGAAAGCGAATTTTTCGAGGCGACCGACGCCGAAAAAGTTGCGCCGAAAGTGCAGTTCTAGATCTTCTAGTTTTTATGCACGACTTAATTTCTTCGAACAAACGACGATCGGTATTTTTGCTGTTGGGCTTTGTCGTGTTGACGGTTGCAGCCGGGGCGGCGGCTGGTCAGGTTTCGGGCAATCCGGTGTTCGGTACTGCGATCGCACTCATCATTTCAGCGGTGATGGCGTTCACGTCATATTGGAAATCAGATTCGATTGCTTTGCGGGTTAGTCGTGCCAAGCCAGCAGATGAGCAGGTTTATAAGCGACTGCATAATTTGGTCGAAGGTCTTTGCATCGCAGGTGGTTTACCCAAGCCGCGGGTTTATGTCATCGACGACCCGGCACCGAATGCTTTTGCTACAGGTCG
>BJFV01000001.1 GCA_014190055.1 Actinomycetes bacterium | reverse complement strand
TGGCTGGCCTGGGTTACTCGGCAGAAGAGATTCGAGATGTATTGCGTGAAATCAATGTCGGCACCGACCCAGAACTAATGTTGCGTGAAGCGTTGAACATGTTGGGGGCGCGTCGTGCGTGAAGAATTTACTGATCCCGCGATCACCACAGATCCGGCAGATCTTGACGACATTGGTTTGCGCCCCAAATCGCTCGACGATTTTGTTGGTCAGCGCGAACTCAAAGAACACCTTGGCATTGTTCTTGAGGCTGCTCGAAAGCGAGAACAATCTGCCGATCACATTTTGCTTGCAGGGCCGCCGGGTTTGGGTAAAACAACAATGGCGGGCATCGTTGCCAGTGAGATGTCGGCAAAAATCCACATCACTTCTGGTCCGGCCCTTGAACGAGCGGGTGACCTGGCGTCGATTCTCACCAAGCTTGATGTAAACGATGTCTTGTTTATCGATGAGATTCACCGGCTGTCACGCCAAGTTGAAGAAATCTTGTATCCCGCAATGGAAGATTTTCAGATCGACATCGTCGTCGGCAAAGGTCCATCGGCTTCGTCTATTCGACTAACTCTGCCAAAGTTCACATTGATTGGCGCCACAACTCGTACTGGCATGATCACTGGTCCGTTGCGAGATCGCTTCGGTCTAGTTGCGCGTCTCGACTTTTACGAAGTCGATGAGCTTGAGCAAATCGTCTTACGTACGGCACGAATTCTCAAAGTACCAATTGACAAGCATGGCGCAAGCGAAATTGCGCGCAGGTCTAGAGGTACACCTCGAATTGCAAATCGTTTGTTGCGCCGTGTTCGTGATCACGCCGAAGTGCGCGGCGATGGACAAGTTACAAAAGAAAGCGCACGACAGGCCCTATCAGTTTTTGGCGTTGACGAACTTGGGCTCGACAAAGTTGATCGATCGATTTTGTCTGCACTATGTCGACAGTTTGCGGGCGGGCCAGTTGGCTTGTCGACGTTGGCGATCTCGGTTAGTGAACAGACCGAGACAATTGAAGATGTCTATGAGCCATTTTTGATTCAGCAGGGTTTGTTGGCTCGAACACCTCGGGGCAGGGTAGCGATGCCGTTGGCATGGCAGCATCTTGGTCTTACGCCACCTGAAACTGCTCCAGAATTATTTTAAAATAGTTCTTTTGTGCGAATTGAAGACTTTGATTACGAGCTGCCAACTGAGCTAATTGCCCAGACGCCAGTTGAGCCCCGAGATTCAGCGCGATTGTTGGTTGATCAAGGTTCGAATCTTGCTCTGCATCGTCAAGTTAAAGACTTCGTTGAGTTCTGTCGACCCGGAGACGTCATAGTTGTCAACGACACGAAGGTTATTCCGGCGCGACTGCGACTGGTGCGAGAGTCAGGTGGCGCAGCAGAGGTTTTGTTGCTCGAGCAAGATTCGGTAGCGCCGTCCAAATGGGAGGCACTAATTCGCCCGGCAAAGCGTCTCAAGTTAGGTGAAACACTTTTTGCGTCTGACAATTCTGAAGTTGTTCGCATTGGTGAACGCACCAAAGCTGGTGACACGTTCATTGTCGAGCTTGTCGGCCAAACGCGTGACGATGTCGAGGCACTGCTTAAAAAGTACGGCGAGATGCCGCTGCCTCCATATATCGAAACACGACTTGAGCAGGCAGACAGATATCAGACGGTTTACGCCAACCGACCTGCGTCTGCTGCTGCGCCCACAGCAGGGTTGCATTTCACGCCAAAACTATTGTCAGATTTGAAAAGCGCAGGCATAAAAATTCTTACTGTTGATCTGACAGTCGGCTTAGACACATTTGCGCCGGTGACGTCTGAAAACCCGTTAGATCATCCGATGCATAGCGAGCACTATCGCGTCACCGAAGAAACTCTCGAAGAATGCGCTCGAGCCGAACGGGTTATTGCCGTTGGTACAACTGCTACTCGCGCACTCGAATCGGCTGCAACTAGCGGCGTTTTATCTGGTCGGACCAAGATGTTTATCTCTCGTGGGTATGAGTTCAAAGTTGTAGATCTGTTGTTGACTAATTTTCATATGCCGCGCACAACTCTTTTGATGATGATCGAAGCATTTGTCGGCCCGCGTTGGCGTGATCTTTATTCGGTGGCGATTGCCGAGCGATATCGCATGCTTTCGTTTGGTGACGCCATGCTTTTGAATCGCCACCTGTAACGCCATCAATGTTTATAACTGGCAACTAGATACCGTGTAGTTGCATGTTCGCCGTCAAATTTCGTGAGACTGCGCGCGACCAATCGGCCCGCGCTGGCATCGCCACAACTCATCGAGGCGATTACGAAACACCGTGCTTTATGCCAGTGGGCACTCGTGGGGCGATTAGACATTTGAGTGCGCAAGATTACGAAGAACTTGGTGCGCGCATTGTGTTGGGCAATACATACCACTTAATGCTTCGACCGGGTGCCCAAGTTGTTTCAGACTTGGGAGGCCTTGGTGCCTTTGCAGGCTGGAAGGGTCTGACTCTTACCGATTCGGGTGGCTTTCAAGTTTTTTCATTGAATCCAGATGTCGACGATGAAGGTGTTTCATTCAGGTCAACATATGACGGTTCAATGCACAGATTCACTCCAGAATCTGCAGTGATTACCCAGCAACTTCTCGGTGCAGATATACAAATGGTTTTGGATGTTTGCGCTTCGTTGCCTGCCACTGATGAAGTAATCAAGCTTGCGTTGAAGCGCACTTCGAATTGGGCAGCGCGAGCAAAGGCAACCCACACGCGACCTGACCAAAGTTTGTTTGGAATCGTGCAAGGCGGCATTGACCCGGTGTTGCGTCAAGAGAGTGCAAAAATTACGGCGAATTTAGAATTTGATGGTTACGGAATTGGCGGCTTGTCAGTAGGCGAGACCCGTGAAGAAATGTTGGTTGCACTCTCTGCGGCGATTGAACATTTGCCGAAAGATCGTCCGAGATATTTGATGGGGGTTGGCGACCCAGCCTCATTAGTCGAAGCTGTCAATCTTGGTGTTGATCAATTTGACTGTGTGATGCAGACTCGAATCGGTCGCCACGGCACTGCACTCACTTCAGCGGGCAAACTAAATATCACCCGTGCTGAGTTTTCAACCAGTCAAGACCCAATAGATCTTCAATGTGCGTGTCCAGTTTGTAAGCGACACACGCGAGGTTATATTCGCCATCTTTTTCAAGTCAACGAACCAACGGCAGCGCGACTGGTTTCGATTCATAACATCGCTTTCACTTTGAACTTGATGAAGCAGATGCGAGATGCAATCGCAATCGGTGAGTTCTCTAGTCTGCGAAAGTCATTATTGGCCGTGTGGGCAGACACTGCGAATGACAAGGCATAACCCCTAGACTTGCTTGCTATGTCTTTAACTATTGATTCGTTGTTTTCGACCATTTCTTCAAGCCTTGTGGCCGCAGCGGCAGATGAACAAGCTTCAAATCCGATTTTGGGGTTTTTGCCCCTCGTTCTCATCTTCGCCGCAATGTACTTCTTGTTGTTGCGACCACAACGCAAGCGTCAAAAAGAAACTGCAAATCTACAAAAGAGTATTGCTGAGGGTGACGAAGTCGTACTGAACTCAGGTATTTACGGTTTTGTTTCCGCAGTCGAAGATGAATGGCTGTGGTTAGACATTGCTGACAAAGTCGAAATTCGCATTGCCAAGGGCTCTGTTGCTCGCAAAGTTTCAACAAATTCGAAGCCAGCCGAGTGAGTTTCTGAGATTTTTAGGCAGATTGCTCAAAAATAAATGAATAGACGCCGCCATATCGTTTCGTTGTCTTTACTGATCGCGGTCGTCCTATCTGGACTTGTCGCGAATCTAGTAGTCGGAAACACGCCAGCGCTCGGTCTCGATTTGCAAGGTGGTGCCTCTGTAACTTTGCAACCAGAAGGCGATTTTGATGCGACAGGTCTTGATGTCGCGGTTGAAATCATTCGAGCACGAGTCGACTCAATTGGCGTTGCTGAACCAGAAATTATTTTGCAAGGTAGCACTGTAGTTGTCAACCTGCCTGGCGTAAAAGATCAGCAACAGGCTCTCGACATAATCGGACGCACCGGTGAACTTTTGTTACGTCCCGTTTTGCAAACAGGCATTTTGAATCAAAACCCAGATACAAGTGTGCCGACGAGCGAAACGACATTGCCGATAACTGAAACAACATTGCCCGAGTCAACTTCTGATTCTGTTGAAGATGGAGCAGGTTTAGTTTCGGGTGGTCCTGGTGCAGCAAGAGTTATTTCGACCCCGACAACTGTCGCTGCCAGCACGACGACAGTGGCTGAAGCTTCGACGCCAGTGTCTACCACTGAGACGCAAGAGGCCGACCCAGCGTCGGGTCTTGGTGATGATCCGAATGATCCGACACAGACTGTGTTGCTACTCGATAAACAAGGCGTCGCCTATGTCGTGGGGCCGGCTGGTGCTTCGGGCAAAGTTTTCAAGAATGATGCGGTCGCTGACGTTCAATCGGGGCAGTGGGCTGTGGTTGTTGGTTTGCGAAGTGGACCAGATGGCGACCAATTATGGAACAGACTCGCCGCTGCATGTTTCAACAAGACTGCCGAATGCCCAACTGGGCAACTCGCAATGGTGCTTGATGGCACCGTTATCTCTGCGCCAACAGTTAACGAACCTGAGTTCACCGGCGGCACTGTGCAAATCACTGGTTCGTTCACGCCAGAAGAAGCACGTGATCTGGCCAAAATTCTCGAGTTCGGCGCAGTTCCGGTGCGCTTTGGTGTGTCACAAGCTCAGACAGTTTCGGCAACATTGGGCTCAGATTCGCTTCGCGCCGCTTTGATCTCGGGACTAGTTGGTATTTTGTTGGTTGCTTTGCTGTTGTTTGCTTACTACAGACTGATGGCTTTCTTTGTTATTGCAGGTCTAAGTGTCTCAGTTGCGCTTTTGTGGAGCGTGATTTCTTTCTTGTCGCGCACCAATGGTCTTGCACTTTCGTTGTCGGGTATCGCCGGCATCATCGTTTCAATCGGCATTGCTGTCGACTCTTACATTGTGTTCTTTGAGAGAATTAAAGACGAAATTCGTGTCGGAAAAACTCTGAAGAATTCTGCACTGCGCAGTTTTGAGTCTGCATGGCGCACAATCGTCGCAGCCGATACGGTTTCGTTTATAGCCGCGATTGTGTTGTGGTATTTGACCGTCGGTTCGGTTCGCGGCTTTGCGTTTTTCCTGGGCATTTCTGCGCTGACCGACATTCTTGTGACGTTCTTCTTTACGCGAAGCGCGGTTCTTCTCTATGCGCGCTCAAAAGGCGCTCAAGGTCGCAAGATTCTTGGCATTCAAACTGTTAAGCCAGAGGCAATTTAATGAAAACATTCTTCTCTGGTTTCGGTCGGCTCTATCGCGGCGAGACAACGTTCGACTTCATCGGTAAGCGCATTTTTGGTCTCACAGTCTCACTGATAATTGTTCTCGCTGGCGCAGTCTCATTAGTTATTCAACGCCTTGAACTTGGCATTGACTTTCGCGGCGGTGTCGCATGGGAAGTGCCTGCTGGTTCTCTTACCGATCAGGATGCACGAAATGTTCTTGACGCCAACAATGTTGATGCGTCAAATGCCAAGATTCAATTTTTGACAGGCAGTGAGTTGCAAGTGATGCGAGTGCAAGTCGGAGATCAACCCGAAGCAATTCGTCTTGCTGTTCAGCAATCTTTTGCCGAGCTGGCCAAAGTTGAAGTCAAAGAGGTAAGCGTTGCTTCGGTTAGTTCGTCTTGGGGACGCAGCATCACTGAAAAGGCAGTTCGAGCCTTGATTGCATTTTTTGTCATTGTTTCGCTTTACATCTCTTGGCGTCTCGAATGGAAGATGGCGATTGCAGCATTTGTTGCGATGGTCCACGACGTATTAATCAGTGTTGGTGTTTATTCTCTATTCGGTTTTGAAGTAACACCTGCAACTGTTGTTGCGTTTTTGACGATCTTGGGATACTCGCTCTATGACACCGTGGTTGTCTTCGATCGAGTTCAAGAGAATGCAGAAAAGTTTGCAACGTCACGTCAATCGTTTGCCAACATTGCAAACATCTCGACCAATGAAGTGCTCGCACGGTCGCTGAACACGACTCTCTCATCGGCTCTGCCAGTAATTTCTTTGTTGGTTGTCGGCTCATTCATGCTTGGGGCGAAGAGTCTCGAAGAGTTCGCAGTCGCACTTTTGGTTGGCATGTTGGCAGGCACTTATTCGTCGATTTTCGTTGCAGTTCCGCTTTTAGATTTACTCAAGCGTGATGAATCGAGATATCGGCCATACAAGGGCCAGATCGCAACAGGTAGTGCATTGTCGGCACTCATGGGTTCGGGTGAGAATACAAAAATGGTCGCTGCGTCTTCGGGCACGGGAAATGTGGCGACCGACACGAGTCAATCTGCAACAAGCAGCACCGAAAAGCGGGTTACTGCTGTATTGACGCACCCACCGCGACCTCGAAAAAAACGCCGTTAGCACTACGCTTTAGACATGGCCACCTCATCAAGGGTGCTGCCGTGGCGGCGCCAAAATACAACGATTGCCGAAGAGCTCTCGCCGTTGCTGACTGCCTATAAGTCGAGGCATCCAAAGGGTTCGGTTTCGCTGATTAATACGGCCTATGAAATGGCTCGATCGGCACATGCGAACCAGAATCGATCCAGCGGAGAACTGTACATAAATCATCCAATTGCTGTTGCCCGAATTGTCGCCGACATTGGTCTTGATGAAGTTTCAATAGTTGCAGCATTGCTGCATGATGCTGTCGAAGATACCGAAATAACAATTTCTGACGTTGAAAGTAATTTCGGCAGTGAGGTGTCGGCAATTGTCGACGGCGTCACAAAACTTGAACGCCTCCAGTTTGATTCAAAAGAAGCACAACAGGCTGCGACAATGCGCAAAATGTTGGTGGCAATGGCCCGCGATTTGCGTGTGCTGATGATCAAACTTGCAGATCGCTTGCACAACATGCGCACGATTGCCGCGGTGCCTCATGAGAAACAGCAGAGGGTTGCACAAGAAACTCTTGACATTTATGCACCACTTGCTCATCGGCTTGGCATGCAAGAGATCAAACAGCAGCTAGAAGATTTGGCCTTTGCGGCGTTATATCCAAAGCGATACGCCGAACTCGATCATCTTGTTGCAACTCGTGCCCCCGAGAGAAATGTCTACCTGGCAAAGACCATCGGTCAAGTTCAACAATGGCTAGATGAAGTGAAGATTAAAGCTGAACTTACGGCGCGCGGTAAACACCTTTGGAGCATCTACGAAAAGATGGTGCAAAAGGGTCGTGAATTCGACGACATCTATGACTTGCTGGCGATTCGAATTGTCGTTCAATCAGAAAAAGATTGCTACACGGTGCTGGGTGCGATTCACGGGCATTGGAAGCCAATCGTGGGTCGATTCAAAGATTACATAGCGATGCCGAAATTCAACTTGTATCAATCTCTGCACACGACTGTTGTCGGGCCTGGCGGCAAACCGATCGAGGTTCAAATTCGTACCCAAGAAATGCATCAGCGAGCAGAGTGGGGTGTGGCTTCACACTGGGCCTACAAAGACACTGTTACCGAAGGTGATATTGACTGGCTGAATCGCATTATCGATTGGCAAGGCGAGGTGTCAGACCCCAGACAGTTCTTGGAGATTTTGAAAACAGATCTTGAGCAAGATGAATTGTTTGTTTTTACGCCCAAGGGTCGTGTGATTACGCTGCCAGTTTTGTCGACGCCAGTTGATTTCGCATACGCGGTGCACACAGAGGTTGGACATAGTTGCATGGGAGCCCGCGTGAACGGTCGCTTGGTGCCACTTGATTACAAACTTGCGTCGGGTGATACTTGCGAAATTCTTGTTTCTCAAGGCGAGACGAGCGAGCCGACCGAAGATTGGCTTGAGTTTGTTGTTTCGCCGAAGGCACGCAGCAAGATCAAACAATGGTTGACTCGCGAACGTCATGAAGATCTCGTAGAAAATGGACGAGACGAACTTGTCGAGCGTCTTCGTCAAGCTGGTTTGCCTGCACAGAAGATTTTGTCGTCGCAGGTGTTGCAAGACGAAGTTGCACTTCTCAGTTTTGAGAACGTGAACGAATTCTTTGCCGCAATCGGCGACCAGCGGGTTGACGCCGTAGCAACGGTCGAACGCATGTCAAAACGTATGCGCGATGGTATGCAGCCAGATCAACTGTCGATGTCATCAGTTGGCGGCAATATCACGAGTGTTAACCAAAAAAATGGTGTGCATATTGAGGGCATGCCCGACGTACTTATTCGCCTCTCGAGGTGTTGCACGCCAGTTCCGCCCGATGAATTGATGGGTTTTATGACTAAAGGTCGCGGCGTGACGGTGCATCGAGCCGACTGCGCAAACGCCGCAGCACTTGCCGAAGACTCAGCGCGAGTAGTCGACGTTGAATGGTCGTCTGATGGTGCAAACACAATGTTTGTCGCGGCGGTTGAAGTTAAAGCATTAGATCGTTCACGATTGTTGCGAGATGTTGCCAATGCACTTTCAGACGAGCATGTGAACATCGTGGCGTGCACAACGCACACCGGCTCAGACAGAGTGGCGCGAATGCGATTTGAGTTTGAGTTCGCTGACCCCAGTCACTTGCAGTCAGTTTTGAGGGTGATAAAGCGCATTGACGGCGTTTACGATGCGAGTCGTGTGTTGCCGGGGGCTGAAACGGTCTCACTAGAAGTAGAAGATATTGCGCACCCATCGGCGTCTAGATGATGATTCGCTTAAGTCGCCAAAGCGTCTAGCCTTCACGCGTGCCTGAATTCAAGACTTCGCCTGGTACACGCGACATATTGGCGCCTAATTCTGCGCGTTGGCGTGCGTTTCAAGAGGTTTTTGCTCGCACAGTCGAAGCCGCTGGTTATAGCTACATCATTCCACCAATGTTTGAAGACCTAGATGTCTTTTTGCGACTTGGTGAAGCAACCGAAGTGGTGACCAAAGAAATGTACGACTTTCACGACAAAGGCGGTCGCCATGTTGCATTGCGACCCGAGCAGACAGCGAGCGTTTGTCGAGCGTTTGTCGAGCATCGTCCGACCACGCCGTGGAAAGTTTGGTATTCGGGTCCGAATTTTCGGTACGAAAAACCTCAACAGGGCAGGTACCGACAATTTGACCAAGTTGGTGTCGAGGCTCTTGGTGCCGATGACCCTTTGCTTGATGCTGAAGTAATTGCATTAGCGGCAAAATTTTACGCAGACCTCGGATTGAAAAAAGTACATCTATCTATCAACACGCTTGGCGACGAAGGTGACCGCGAGAAATATTCGCAACAGCTGTCAAAGTATCTGAAGGCGAATGAAAAGAGTCTTACAGCTGAAAGTCGCGCCACTCTAGAGCGCAATCCATTACGTGTGCTCGATTCAAAGCGTGAGCCAGATCAAAAAGTAATCGAAGCAGCCCCCGTTATTCGAGACTCGATTAGCGCAACGGCCAGTGCACATTTCGAAACTGTTTTGCAGGCGCTCGATGCGTTGAATATTAAATACGAGATAAACAATCGCTTGGTGCGTGGCCTCGATTATTACCGGCGCACGACATTTGAATTCACATCAACGGCACTCGAAGCCGCGCACACGGCAATTGGTGGTGGTGGACGCTACGACGGTCTGGTTGAAGCGCTTGGTGGGCCGGCGACACCAGGCATCGGCTTTGCTTTGGGTCTAGATCGCACACTTCTTGCATGTGACGCCGAACAAGTTTTTGATGCGCCACAAACGGCGGTCGATGTCTTTGTTGTCGACACAGTTGACGGTCGTCACGCGCACGAATTGTGCCACTTGTTGCGTAGCAACGGTTTTCGTGCAGACCGTGCCTATGACTTGCGAAGTATGAAGGCTCAAATGAAGTCGGCAGACAGAAGTGGTGCGAAAGTCGCACTAATAATTGGCACCGAAGAAGTCGAGAATTCGAGCATAATGTTACGGCCCATGGGCTCTGGCGAGCAGTACTCAATCGCTCGAAAAGATTTGCTCGGCGAAGTTCGCAAAGCATTAGACACAAAATGAAAGCACAAAGAAAATGAACCAAAAAGTAAACAGCACAGCACTTAGAACCCATCTGTGCGGAGATATGCGTGCTGAAAACATCGGCCAGACCGTGACTTTGTGTGGTTGGGTTGGGCGACGACGAGAGCACGGCGAGCATCTTGCGTTCTTAGACTTGCGCGATTTCAGCGGCATCGTTCAGTGTGTGGTTGATAACTCGGTCGATGTCAGAAGCGAATGGGTGATCAGAGTTACTGGCACGGTGCAGGCACGCCCAGAAGGCACGGTCAATGAAAATATTCCAACCGGCAAGGTCGAACTGTCAGATTGCACGATCGAGATTCTGAACAACGCCGAACCACCGCCGTTTCCGATTGATCAACGTGGTGACGATGTTGACGAAAATGTTCGTCTCAAATATCGCTATTTAGATATTCGCCGAGAGCGAATGCAAAAGAATTTGCGCTTGAGAGCGGCGGTTAACTCGGCGATCCGCAAATCTATGGAGTCGCAGGGTTTTACCGAAATCGAGACACCACTGCTGATGCCGAGTACACCCGAAGGCGCCAGAGAGTTCTTAGTGCCTTCTCGCAACGAGCCCGGTTCGTTTTATGCCCTGCCGCAGTCACCACAACTATGGAAGCAATTGCTCATGGTCGCCGGCATGGATCGCTATTACCAAATTGCCAAGTGTCTGCGCGACGAAGACCTGCGTGCTGATCGCCAATACGAATTCATGCAACTCGATGCAGAGATGAGTTTTGTCAATAAAGACGATGTGATGGCGATGATTTCAACTGCGGTAATCGCAGCCGCAAAGGCAGCGACAGGCTCTGAGCCGCCACCCATTGAGCGCATGACATGGCATGACGCGATGAATCAGTACGGCATCGACAAACCTGATTTGCGATTTGAAATGAAGTTGGTCGAGATGACCAGTGTTTTTGCAAAAACCGAATTCAAGGCGTTTGCTTCGGCTGAGTCGATCAAAGCAATTTGCGTGCGCGCAGCCGACTATCCGCAGCAGGCCGCATCGGGTCGCAACAAGCTTGATGCGCTAACTGACAAAGCAAAGAAACTTGGTGCCAAAGGTCTGGTGTGGCTGAAAGTTACTGAAGGACTAGTGCTTGATTCGCCAGTGGCGAAATTTCTTTCCGAGTCAGAGCAGGCGCAACTACTTTCTCTCACCAAGGCTGAAGTAGGCGACTTGATATTGATTGTTGCCGACACTTGGTCAACGACTTGCTCAGTCTTGGGCCAACTGCGCAATGATCTTGGTCGACCGCCGGTGCACGAAGGGCCTTATAGATATGTGTGGGTGGTTGACTTTCCGATGTTCGTTGGCATCAACCCGACTACAAAGATGCCACAGCCTGGGCATCATCCTTTTTGCCACCCGCATCACGAAGATGTTGATCGTCTTGAGAGTGACCCACTTTCAGTAAGAGCGTTGGCGTATGACTTGGTGTTAAACGGCTGGGAGTTGGGTTCTGGTTCAATTCGAATTCATGAGCCAGATTTACAGCGCCGCGTGTTTAGACAACTCGGCATAAGCGACGAAGATGCCGACAATCGATTTGGTTTCTTTTTGCAACCATTCAAGTATGGGGCGCCCCCACACGGTGGATTTGCGTTCGGTATCGATCGACTCGTGGCGATCTTGGCGGGAGAAGACAACATTCGTGAGGTGATCGCATTTCCAAAAACGCAGTCGGGTTCTGATCCCATGACTAATGCGCCGACGACAGTGAACCCAAATCAACTTAACGAATTGGGCATCAGGCTGTTGCCACCTGCGGCAAAATGACAAGCGATTTGTTCAGCGCTGCGGCGGCTGAACGATTGAAATCTCAGGCTCCACTTGCAGCAAGGTTGCGCCCGCGCACGCTTGACGAAGTTGTTGGTCAGCGTCACCTCGTTGCGAAGAATTCTCCACTGCGATCACTGATCGAGGGTGACCGACTTTCATCGGTGATTTTTTGGGGACCACCGGGCACGGGCAAGACAACACTTGCCGAAGTTGTGGCCTTGACCACCAATCGTTTCTTTGAACGGCTTTCAGCCGTCAGCGCCGGTGTGAAAGATGTTCGCGAGGTCATCGAGCGGGCGAGTGAACGACTTGGTCAGTTTGGTCGAGGCACGATCGTATTTATCGACGAGATACATCGATTTTCGACATCGCAGCAAGACGCACTTTTGCCGTCGGTTGAGTCTGGGGTCATCACGTTGATCGGCGCAACGACGGAGAATCCGTATTTTGAAATTAATGCGCCACTTCGAAGTCGATCGACATTGTTTCGCCTTGAGCCATTGCTCGTTAGCGATGTCAAAGAGTTGTTGCAGCGCGGTGTCGTGGCCGAATCGGTCACAGCCGACGAAGAAGCGTTAGATACATTGGCTCAACGTTGTGGCGGTGATGCCCGACAAGCATTGACCGCACTCGAAGTTGCGTGTGCGCTTTCACACGAGAATGATCGTCATGTCACGTTGAAACATGTCGATGCTGCATTGGGCGTAAGTGCGCTGCGCTATGGCAGAGACGATCACTACGACGTCGTCTCAGCATTTATCAAAAGTATTCGTGGCTCAAATCCGCAGGCTGGTTTGTTTTGGCTTGCGCGCATGCTTGAGTCAGGAGATGATGCGCGTTTTATAGCAAGACGGTTAGTTATTTTGGCGAGCGAAGATATCGGCATGGCTGACCCAAATGCGTTGGTGGTTGCAGTTGCAGCGGCGACTGCGCTCGAACACGTAGGTCTTCCAGAAGCACAACTTAATTTGGCTCAAGCGGTTGTCTATTTGGCCACAGCGCCAAAGAGCAATCGAGTCGCTCTTGGCATCTGGTCGGCGCGCGAAGATATTCAACGTGGCGTAAATAGTGAAGTGCCTGCGCATCTCAGAGATGGCCACTACGAAGGTGCGCGAGAATTTGGCCATGGTGTCGGCTATGTCTACCCTCATGACGACCCGAGGGGTTTTGTCGAGCAGCAATATATGCCTGAGTCAAAGCCAGGTTCTCCCCAAATCCGTGGTGATTATTACCAACCCTCAAACCACGGCAGCGAGCGAGCAATCGCCGAAAAGATGAATAACGTTGAGGCAAATATTCAAGCGCAAAACAAAGCGAGAAAAGATAAATGATTAAGCGAATTTTTTGGCTCGTATTAGGAGCAGTGCTTGCTGTGTTCGGGTTGAACTATTTGAAAAAGAAGGCCGCTGAAAATCCACAACAGTTTTCAACCGATGCCTTGATCGAAAGATTCATCGTAATTTTTGACTCGATTAAAGAAAGCGTCCAAAGTCTTTGGCAGGGTTACTCTGGCGGGCAAGCACTCAACGATGGCGAACTAGAGAAGATCTTCGCTAAACAGACTGACTTAAAATCTGAATTCGACGCGACAATTAAGCCGTCCGACATCTCGCTGAATTAAACCTGGCGCCCTGCGTAAGAGGGTGAATAGTAGGCTTGTTATTTATGGCAGCTGAAATTCGCACTGCGAACGAACTTAGAAAGGCTTTCACGGGCTTTTTCGAGCAGCGCGGCCATACAAAAGTTGAATCAGCAAGTTTGATACCTCATGATCCGACAATTTTGTTCACTGTGGCTGGCATGGTGCCCTTCAAGCCATATTTTGTCGGTGATGAAGTGGCACCGTATAAGCGAGCGGTGAGTGTTCAGAAGTGTGCTCGTGCCGGTGGCAAGCACAACGACTTGGACGACGTTGGGCGAACCAAACGACACTGCGTATTTTTTGAAATGCTCGGCAATTTTAGTTTCGGTGATTACTTCAAAACTGACGCAATACCTTGGAGTTGGGAGTTAGTCACCGAAGTTTTTGGCTTTGACGGAGATCAACTTTGGATAACTGTCCACGAAAGCGACGATGAAGCAGAACAGATTTGGCACGATCAAGTAGGTGTGCCGATGAATCGCATACAACGACTTGGCGATGCCGACAATTTTTGGCAAATGGGTGAGACAGGTCCGTGTGGTCCGTGTTCTGAGATTCACATTGACCGCGGTCCTTCGTTCGGGCCAGATGGTGGTCCTTTAAATGATCCGAAGGGTGATCGATTTTTAGAGTTCTGGAATCTCGTGTTCATGCAATTCAATCAAGACAAGGATGGCAGTCGTACTCCGTTGCCTAAACCGTCTATTGATACAGGTGCAGGGTTGGAGCGAATCTTGGCTCTGAAGCAAGGCAAAGATTCAATTTGGGAGACCGATGTCTTGTTTCCGTTGATCGAAAGAGCACAGTCAGCGACATCAGCAAAATACATAATCGGCGACTACGAAGACAAGTCGAGTTTCTCTTTGCGCGTGCTTGCCGAACATGCCCGATCAGCGACGATGCTTGTCAACGACGGAGTCTTTCCAAGCAATGAAGGACGGGGATATGTCCTACGTCGAATATTTAGGCGCGCAGTGCGTCATGCATATTTGCTTGGCACCGACAAGTTGGTGATGCCTCAATTGGTTGAAACGGCAGTCGAAATAATGCAAGAAGCCCATCCGACTTTGAAGACGAACAAAGATTTCATTCTTGGTGTGTTGACAAAAGAAGAAGAAAGTTTCAGACAGACTCTCAAAAATGGTCTGACTTTGTTAGAAAACGAGTTCTCGTCGATAAAGACGTCGAAGAAAAAGTCAACACTCAGCGGTAAGAGTGCCTTCGTATTGCACGACACATATGGGTTTCCGCTTGAACTTACCCAAGAGATTGCTGGTGAACGAAGTATCAATGTTGACATTGCAGAATTTGAAACCGAAATGGATGCGCAACGTACGCGTGCAAAGGCTGCGCGCAAGGGTGCAGCAACTAACGACGATGTGCTTGATCAGTATCGTCAAGTGCTTGACGCCCACGGTCAAACCAAATTCGTGGGTTACGAATCAGACTCGTGTTCAGCCAAGGTGTTGTCAATCGTTGCACTAGATGACTCACAAGTTGAGGTCTTTCTTGATGTGACTCCGTTTTATGCCGAAAGCGGAGGCCAAGTTGGTGACCGAGGCACGATTCGCTGCTTGAGTGGCGAGATCAAGGTGTCAGATACGGTCTTCGCATTGCCCGGCTTACGCAAGCATGTCGGTGTTCTATCTGGTGAGATAACTGTGGGTGCCGAAGTGACGGCGACTATCGATACGGGTTTGCGGAATGCGACTCGCAAGAATCACACAGCAACTCACATTTTGCACTACGCATTGCGAAAAGTTTTGGGTGATCATGTGAAGCAGGCTGGCTCACTTGTTTCAGCAGAGAGATTGCGGTTTGACTTCAGCCACTATGCGCCACTCTCAGCAATCGAAATAGAACAAATCGAAAGAATCGCTAACGCTCAGGTCTTGACGAATTCTGATGTCAAAAATTATGAGACCTCGAAAGAGAAAGCGACCGAGGCGGGCGCAATCGCATTTTTTGGTGACAAGTATGGCGATATGGTTCGTGTTTTAGAAGCAGGAGACTCAATTGAGTTGTGCGGCGGCACTCACGCTTCGGCGACCGGCGATATTGGTTTGATCAAAATCGTTGAAGAAGGCTCAATCGGGTCTAATTTGCGCCGGATCGAGGCGGTCACTGGCCAAAATGCGGTTGACTATGTGATTTCGACTGCACGCACGATTCAGAAACTCAATGAGTTACTCGATACGAACTCTGCTGCTCTTGTCGAATCGATGTCAAGAAAAATTGCCGAAGTTAAAGAGTTGAACGACGAAGTCAAATCTCTGCGATCGGCGGCTGCTCGTGGTCGCGCAACTGAATTCATTAGTAAGAGCAAGAACGGTGTCGTTATTGAACGGGTCGATGGTCTTTCGCCCGGCGATCTAAGAGAGTTGGCGATAGCAATTCGAGCCAGCAAAGAAATTAAGGCAGTAGTGCTGGGTGGTGTAACTCCGACTGGTGGTGTTGCGTTGGTTGCAGCAACTGGGTCGGGTGTCACGACGCCTGCAGGAGAACTAATTAGCCAGGCCGCGAAAATGGTTGGTGGTGGCGGCGGCGGCAAGGGTGACATTGCAACTGCGGGTGGTAAAAACGCGTCTGCTCTCGACGAGGCATTGCTCGTAGCGGCGCAAGCATCCAGCAAAATTGTCTAGACCATCAATGCGTAGCCTCGGCATCGATCTTGGTACGCGAAGAATTGGGGTAGCGATGAGCGATAGCAGTGGTGTTATCGCCTCTCCGCTTACTGTGTTGACGCGATCTTCAACACATGCTCAAGATCACAAAAAAATTCAAGAATTGATCGACGAGTATGAAGTTGATTGTGTAGTTGTAGGTATGCCGCTCAGTATGTCTGGCAAAGTTGGCCCAGCCGCTAAAAGCGCACAAGACGAAATTAACGAAATGGAATCTGCACTTAGTGTGCCGGTCTATTCATACGATGAGCGGCTGACTTCAAAAACTGCGAACGAGTCGATGATGCAAGCAAACATGAAGGCCCAAGCAAGACGGCGAATAGTAGACAAGATCGCGGCTGCTGTAATGCTGCAAGGCTGGCTTGATCACGCAGATCGGAATCGCAAATGAAAGATGATGACTCCACAAATTGGCAGGAAGACCCGTGGGATGGACCTGATGCTTGGGGTGGAAGTGAGTTCGAAGATGTAGTCGTTGAGCGTCGACCAGATTCGCGAGTGGTGTTTATAGCACTTGCCGTTGTGATGACGGTCGTAGTTTCACTGATGGTTGGCGGACTTTGGTATTTGCGTCAGTTGAATCCACCAGATTCGGTTGCAGGTGTAGTTCAAGCCGCGACCAACTTCACTGTGAACCCCGATGACACGGTTGCGAGTGTGAGTCGCAGACTTGAAGATGAGGGTTTCATCGTCAATTCGCGCGTTTTTCAGTTTTATGTTTCCCGAAAAGGCGGTATCGACCTACAGCCTGGGTATTACTTGTTGACGCCGCGCAGCCACATTGGCAACATCATGAAAGTTTTGAATACAAGTCCGTCAGCGACATTCACGAAAGTTACATTTCCTGAGGGCTTTACGGTCTCCAAAATGGCATCACGAATCGAAGAGAAAACCTCGCGAATCACAGCGCAAGATTTTTTGACGACGGCTAATAACCCAGCATTTTTGTCAAACTTTGGGCCGATCGATCCAAGTCGATTAGATGACGCTGAATTCAGATTGGAAGGTCTGTTATTTCCCGACACTTATCAAGTATCTGGCGATGAGGGCTCCGCTGGCGTGATTGATCGGATGCTCCGTTTGATGGAGCGAGTGGGCATTCAAGAAGGTCTTGATCAAGCAAAAGAAAAAGTAGGTCGGTCACCATATGAAGTCTTGATTATCGCCTCGCTGATTGAGCGCGAAGCGAAACTAGAAGTTGACCGGGCAAAAATTTCTAGAGTTATTTACAATCGCCTTGAGAGAGGCATGCCGTTGCAAATTGATGCAACGCTCTATTACAACGCTGATCCGAACGCCACGTTCAGTGAGTTAAAGGCGATCGAAAGTCCATACAACACCTACAAGTCAAAGGGTCTGCCACCGACACCAATCGCTAACCCAGGTAGGGCAGCGATTCGTGCGGCTCTTAATCCTGCTCCGAACCCACCACTTAGCGACCCGATTTGCAAAGATATTAAAAAAGCGGCCAACTGTGCCTACATCTTTTATGTTTTGAGCGACGACAAAGGCGGCCACACGTTCGCAGCGACTATCGAAGATCATGAGAAAAATGTTGAAGCGGCACGCGCTGGCGGATTCTTGCCTTGACCAGTAGAAATCCTGATTCGGGTACACGATTAGCTGCAGTAATTGGTGACCCTGTAGCGCAAAGTTTGTCGCCGATAATTCATAACGCAGTATTTGAATCCCTAAAAGTTAATTGGCTTTATCTTGCATTTTTAGTTGAGGCCGGCAAGGTCAAAGATGCGCTTGATGCCATGGCTGTGTTTGGCATCGCTGGTTTATCAGTGACGATGCCGCACAAGAACGAAGTCGCAAGACTCGTGCGAGAAATTGGTGAAATCGATGAAATAGTCAGGGTTACGAATTCGGCGAATACGGTCATGTTGCGACAAGACGGCTCAATGTTCGCAACGAACACTGATGGTCAAGGGGCTTGCAACGCAATTGAGGCGAACAGTTCTCAGAAAATTGCCAAGAGTCGAGTAGTTGTTTTAGGTGCTGGTGGCACAGCGAGTGCAGTTGTTTATTCGCTGATCAAAAATGGCGCGGCCGAAGTTGTGATCGCTAATCGCACGCCGGCGAATGCAGAAAAAATCGCGCAAAATTATGAGAACTGTCGTGTCAGTTCAAATCTTGATCGAGAGGTTGCGAACGCTGAGATAATTATCAATACGACACCAGTCGGGTTTAATCCGAGTGGCGAGCAAAACAGCAAAAGTGTTATCGCGCCGATCGATGTGACTCTGATCAACGCGACACACACTGTGCTCGATGCGGTGTATCGCCCTTTGGAAACTGGTTTGTTGGGGGCTGCAAAAAAAGTAGGAGCGCAAACAATCGATGGTCTTGAGATGTTGGTGCATCAAGCATCTTTGCAGCAAGAGGTTTGGTTGGGTGTCCGTGGAGATACCGACTTGATGCGTCGTGCGGCTTTAGATCGCCAATAGATTCGTTGCTGTAACAGCGTTCTATATTTAATGCCTCTTCGCTAACTGTGCCTCAGAGGTAGCCTGATATTTATGCTTCGATACCTCACAGCGGGCGAAAGTCATGGCCGAGCCCTAGTTGTGATTGTTGAGGGTCTGCCAGCCGGATTAGAAGTGACTTCGCAAGACATCAATGCTGAATTGGCCCGACGTCGCTTGGGTTTTGGGCGTGGACCACGACAAAAATTTGAACAAGATGAGATCGTGTTGATCGGCGGCATTCGTCACGGTCGCACGCTTGGTTCGCCAGTTGCGATCGAAATAAAAAATAGCGAGTGGTTTCGCAGCGACGTGTGGCACGAAGAGATGTCTCCCGAGCCCGGTAAAACTAAGAAGCCGCTAACACAGCCGCGTCCTGGTCATGCCGATTTGACAGGCATGCAGAAGTACGGCTTTGACGATGCTCGCGATGTGCTCGAGCGAGCAAGTGCGCGTGAGACCGCCGCGCGAGTTGCAGCCGGTGCACTGGCGAAACTATTGCTTAAACAAATAAACGTTTCTGTTTTTTCACACGTTCTGCAATTGGGTTCGGCGCGAAGTGAAAATTTGGTACGTCCGCAAATTTACGATCTCGACCAAATTGACGAGTCTCCAGTGCGATGTTTTAATCCTGAAGCCGAAGCAAAAATGATTGCCGAAATTGAGAGTGCTGCCAAAGATGGTGACAGTTTGGGTGGCATTGTTGAAGTGCTTGCCTACGGCATGCCCGTGGGTCTAGGTAGTTACGTTCATTGGGATCGCAAACTAGATGGATTGTTAGCCCAAGCGATTATGAGCATTCAGGCTGTCAAGGGTGTCGAAATCGGTGATGGCTTTGAAGTTGCGACGCGACGTGGCAGCAATGCACACGATGCAATCATTTGGGACGAATCTGCAAACAGATATTCGCGTGAAACCAGTTTGGCGGGCGGCACCGAAGGCGGCATGTCGACAGGTGAAATGCTTGTTGTGCGTGCGGCGATGAAGCCATTGGCGACGTTGAATCGTCCAACATTGAAAACTGTAGACACCGTGACGAAGCAAGAAACAGTGAGTTTCAAAGAGCGAACCGATGTCACTGCGGTGCCTGCGATGGGTGTTGTGGCCGAGACGATGGTCGCTTTAGTTTTGGCGCAAGAGGCTCAGCGCAATTTCGGCGGCGACAGTGTTGAAGATTTCGTGCGCAATGCCGAGAGTTTTGCAAAGAGAATAAGTTGAATTTGATCGTACTTGTGGGGTTAATGGGTTCTGGCAAGACGACTGTTGGTCGAGAACTTGCCAAAAAATTGAATCTCAGTTTTGCCGATTCTGATGAGTTGATTGAGAAACGCGCCAAGCTCTCGGTGCGCGAGATTTTTAAAGAAAAAGGTGAGCCCGAGTTTCGTCGTCTTGAAACTGAAGCACTTATCGAAGCCTGCGCGAAAGATGAACCGATGGTTTTGGCTGTCGCAGGTGGAGCCGTGGTGTCTGAGAAGAATCGAGAGTTGCTTGCCGAACGCGCACGCTGTGTTGTTTGGCTAGACGCACCAACGTCAACGTTGGTTGGCCGAACAGGGCGAGCCAAACACCGCCCACTTTTAGACGGTGACCCAGTCGGAACCCTGGACCGAATGCGATCTGACCGCGAGAGTTTTTATCAGCAGATTGCCACACATAAAGTTGCCACGCAGTCTTTGAGCGTCAATCAAGTTGTTGAAAAAGTGATTGAGCAGTGCGGACTTTCTGCCATGTCAGGAGAACACAAGTGACAAATCACAGAGTCGACGTCGCGCTAGGTGATCGCTCTTATTCAGTTTTGGTTGGTCATGGCGTGATAAACCAACTTGAAGAGTTGTTGCCAAAGTCAGCCAAGCGGGCAGTGGTGATTACGCAGAACAATATTGTGCTTCAACCTGAATTAAAAATTCCAAGTACAACAGTGGTGATCGGCGACGGTGAAGAACACAAAAATTTGCAGACAATTGAGATGCTCTCACAAAAATTTGCTGAATTTGGCCTAACGAGAAACGATGTTGTTGTCGGAGTCGGTGGCGGCATGGTCACTGATATCGCAGGTTTTGCCGCAGCGAGTTGGCACCGCGGCACACCGGTGGTGCACGTAGCGACCTCGCTAGTTGGCATGGTCGACGCAGCGATCGGCGGAAAAACGGGTGTGAATATTGCGCAAGGCAAGAATTTAGTGGGTGCTTTTTGGCAACCAAGTGGGGTGCTCTGCGATCTTGATGCGCTCAAGACTTTGCCACAACGTGAGATGCGCTGTGGGTTGGGTGAAGTCGCCAAGTACCACTTTCTAACGGGCGATGATCTTCTCGCTCTCGAAATGCCTGAGCGAATTGCGAGATGTGTTGAGATAAAGGCAAAAATTGTTGCAGCCGACGAGCGCGAGAGCGGAAGTCGCGCACTTCTCAACTATGGCCATACGTTGGCGCACGCGCTTGAGCGATCTAGTAATTTTTCGCTGGCTCATGGTGAGGCAGTCGCCGTCGGAATGATCTTTGCTGCTCATGTTGCGCACGCGATGCAACGAATAGACCAAGCACGAGTTGATGAGCATTATCGAGTGATTGGTCAAACTTATGGCCTGAAAGTTAAGCCAGATGAAAAAATTGACCGTCATGCGCTGATTAATTTGATGAAGCATGATAAAAAAGCGATCTCTGGGTTGACTTTTGTATTGGACGGACCATCGGGCATCGAAGTTGTTGCGGGTGTTACTGAAGCCCATTTGTCACAAGCTTTCGATGCAATGCAACTGATCGAGAAGTAATCTGTTAGTCATGGCTAAGTCAAACTTGCAAACAGTTCTGGTGCTTAGCGGGCCAAATTTGAACCTCTTGGGCCAACGTCAGCCAGAAATCTATGGCACTGATTCTCTTCAAGACCACATGCGGCGAGTCGGAGAGACAGCGGCACAGTTGGGTCTGCAGATTGAGACAGTCAGTGCCCAAGGTGTCGCTGAAATAGTTGAGGCGATTCACTCGGCACGCGGCAGATGCGCGGCGATCATTATTAATCCGGGGGCGTTGACGCACTTCGCGTGGAGTTTGCACGATGCCCTGGCGAGTTTTGCGGGCCCGATAGTTGAGGTACACCTCTCGAACCCGGCTACTCGTGAATCATGGCGTCACGAGAGTGTCGTTGCACCAGTTGCGTCTGGTTCAATTGCTGGCTTTGGGGCAGACTCTTATGTGTTTGCCGTACATGCTGTCGCAACTTTGTTAGCCAAAAAGAAATAGCTTTATGAACATCGCATCACTTGACGCTGCCAAAAAATTGTCACCACTCGTAGTAAACGGTCGTGACAAATTAGTTCGTGCAGAGATGCAACGCGTAGGCGCAAGCATCGATAGTGCGCTGCTAGTCGTCGACCTCAACAACATACGTTGGCTTACCGGATTTACCGGTTCTGCTGGCACATTAATAGTGCGACCCGATGACATGGTTCTAGTGGTTGATGGTCGTTATGGAGATCAGGCTCGCGAACAGATTAAAAACTCTGGCTCTAACTGTGAAGTTATTGAGGGGCGAAGCGCTGTTGCACTGCGCGAGGCTTTGGCCAACGCAACAAAGTCGATCAAGATCGTTCACTTCGATTCTGCTGAATTGACGGTCAGTCAACTAGAAAATATGACCGACCAATTGTCGAGCGAATTACGCAAAATTGCACCGATCGTGCCCAAATTGCGACGCCGAAAAACCGAACCCGAAATTGAGCGAATGCAACTAGCGGCTTTGGCTACTGACTTTGCAATGGCTGAGGTCGTGCCGATGCTCTCGCAAGGTTTAACTGAGCGCGATATTCGTGACGAACTCGACTATCGAATGCGTCGACATGGTGCCGAATTTACAAGCTACGACACGATCGTGGCGAGCGGTCCCAACGCTGCGCGCCCGCATCATCGACCAGTTAGTCGGCGAATTGAAACTGGAGACAGTGTTGTCATCGACGTCGGTGGTCTCGTTGACGGCTATCACTCGGATATGACGCGAACATTTCTCATCGGCGATGTTGATCCGGTTTTAAGTGAGATGCACGAAGTAGTTAGTCAGTCGCAATTACTCGGTCTTGCCGCGGTGAAGGCTGGTGTTTTGGCCCAAGACGTAGACAAGACTTGTCGTGATTACATTGCCGAAGCTGGTTTTGCATCTGAATTCACACACAGCACGGGCCATGGCGTGGGTTTGCAAATTCATGAGATGCCTTGGGTCCGAACTGGCTTTGCAGAACCACTAGAAGTTGGTGAAGTAGTAACCGTTGAACCTGGCGTCTATCGTGAAGGGCTCGGTGGCGTGCGAATTGAAGACTTAGTCGTCGTTACGCAGTCAGGCTGCCGAGTACTTACATCAAGCAAAAAGGATCGACAGTGCCTGCAATTACAACCAACGACCTAAAGAACGGCATCACACTAGAAATTGATAATGGTCTTTTCACTGTTGTCGACTTTCAGCACGTAAAGCCCGGCAAGGGCGGCGCGTTTGTGCGCACGAAGCTTCGCAATTTGCGAACGGGCAATATTCTTGAGCGAACTTTCAACGCTGGTGTTCGAGTCGAACAGGCGATTCTCGACCGTGCAGATATGCAGTTTTTATACAAAGAGGGTGATGATTTTGTGTTCATGGATACTGAGTCATATGAACAGATCAATATTTCGCCGCGAGCATTAGGTGATGCATCCGATTTTCTGGTTGAAGGCGCCAAGGCGATCATCGCTCAATACAAAGATGAGATAGTCAGCGTTGAAATTGCTGTGACGGTCGAACTCAATATTGCCGAAACCGAGCCTGGTATTCAGGGTGATCGCGTTTCGGGTGCACGAAAGCCTGCAACTCTCGAAACAGGCAAAGTGATTCAGGTGCCTTTGTTCGTCAATATTGGTGATCGGGTCAAAGTTGATACACGCTCAGGCGAATACATAACGAGAGTTTGATGTCTTCACCCCGTAAGGCCAAAGTCGGGGACGACGAACGAAGTACGGCTCGTGAACGTGCAGTTCACTTTCTGTATGAAGCAGAGTCACGCAACATCAAAGTTGAAGAAGTCATAAACGCTCAAATACTCGGTGTCGACGATTTAGTGATATTGCTGGCAAAGGGCACAGAATCTAAGCGGCAAGAGACCGACGAATTGATCTCAGAATTTTCTCATACTTGGACGATTCAACGGATACCAGCAGTTGACCGCAACATTCTACGACTTGCGATTTATGAATTGCTAGAAAGACATGACGTGCCAGTCGCTGTTGTGATCAACGAGGCAGTCGAACTTGCCAAGAGATTTTCGACAGAAGAATCTAGTAAATATGTGAACGGTGTTCTTTCGGCTATTGCTAAACAGGTGCGCATCTAAGGGTTGAAAAGGTTGGGGATACGAAAAAGTTTTTAAGCAACCTTCGGTTTCGTGCCTCGCAGATTACGGTTTGGCAAACTGCGACGGGTTCGGCGATTGCTCTGCTTTTCGTCTATTTGGCCGCGATAAGCGTTGAGCTGCATCGGGGTCTAAACACCTCGGCTTACGACTTCGGACTCTACGACCAAGGAATTTGGCTCTTGTCAAGATTTGAAAGCCCGTTTGTGACGCTGATGGGGCGAAATTTGTTTGGCGATCATACGAGTTTCATCTTGATCTTGTTGGTGCCTTTCTACTGGCTTGTTGGTTCAAGTTCGTTTCTGTTCATTGTTCAATCAATTGCGATTGCGGCCGGAGCGATACCTGTTTTTCTTTATACGCGCAGGCGACTCGAAAGTGAAATCGCGGCGAGCGTTTTTGCACTCGTCTATTTAATTCATCCTGCGACTGTTTGGATTGGCATCGAGAACTTTCATCCAGACTCGTTTTTGGGTTTGTTTATAGGCGTCGCTCTTTATGCCGCACTCGAGCAGCGATGGCGATTGCTGTTCGTTGCGCTCGTATTGAGTCTTAGCGTCAAAGAAGATGTTGCCTTAGTGATAATTCCACTCGGCATCTGGCTCGCATTTAGAAAGAGTCGAAAAGTTGGCTTAACAACAGCAGGGGTATCGCTGTGGTACATGATCGTGGCAATATTTGGAATTCAAAAAGGAATCAACGGCGTTCCGTTCAGAAATAGTTGGCGAATTCCGTTTGGCGGCGTAGGAGGTTTGCTGAAGACATCGCTTTCTGAGCCCACAAAACTTGTAGCGCACCTATTGTCTGAATCGCGGCCGTTTTATTTGTTACAGATGATGTTGCCTTTTGCGTTTATATTTTTTGCGTTTCCCGAAGTGGCGGCGATATCGATTTTTGTTATCGGCCTAAACATTTTGAGCACTTTTTGGTATCAATTTCACGTCGAATATCACTATTCATTCATCGTTGTGCCCGTACTTGTTTTTGGCACGGTTTATGCAATTGGTCGCCTCCCACAAAAGTTTCGTCGGTGGTTGGTTGGAGCTTGTTTGGTTTCAAGCCTTTTTTCGGCGTTCATGTGGTCACCATTGCCAGGTGCTCGTACCGAACTCAAATACAACGGAAGTAATCATCCAATGGTGATTGCTGCACAAGAGGCACTTAGCAAGGTGCCAGAGTCGGCGATCGTAAGTGCTTACCACCCCTTGACTGCTCAGTTGGCGCGACGCGAGAGAATTTATGCGTTTCCTGTGCCGTTCAAGCGGGCGCTATATGGTCTTGATGCTTTCGCGGCCGGTGACGTTTTGCCATTTGTTGATGAGATCGAATTTGTAGTTTTACCCACAAATATGGATGATCAGATGCAGGAGGTTTGGTCGTCGGTGGCGTCCGATTTTGAAATCGCCTATGCCAATTCGTGGTGGGTGGTGTTTCAGCGAAAAGCGAAATGACGACTGCTCGCGTCAGTGCTGCTATATTGACACACGAAGTTTAGAAAACAATTCACCGTCAAATGAGTCCTGTGAGGCTCGAACGGAGGAGCAATAGTGAGCAAGTCTGTGAGTTCTAGTTCGTCGCGTGAGGCGATGACTGCGGCCGATGTGCGCCGCGCGATTGTGCGAATCGCCCATGAGATTGTCGAACGAAACCATGGTGTTGATGGTTTGGCGATAGTTGGATTGCAGCGAGGTGGTACCTGGATCGCTGAAGAAATCGCCGCGCAGATCAACAACATTGAAAAAGAAGTCAAGGTGCCCGTCGGCGCCCTCGATGTCAGCCTGCACCGTGACGACATAGGAATGCGACCAGTTTCGCTTGGTGCAATAAGCAATATTCCGTTTGATTTGTCGGGTGCGACAGTAGTTGTCGTCGATGATGTTCTTTATACGGGTCGCACTGTAAGAGCGGCGATGGAAGGCTTAAACAATTACGGTCGACCACGTGCAGTTCAGCTCGCAGTTTTAGTTGACCGAGGACATCGCGAATTGCCAATACGCCCAGACTTTGTTGGCAAAAATTTGCCAACGCATCGAGGCGACGAAGTTTCGGCAACGCATGACGGTGTGTTTGTTACGCCGAACCCGGAGGGCAAGCCATGAAACACTTGCGATCAATCGACGAACTTGGCCTTGACGGTCTGACTGGTCTGTTGCAGTTGACAGATCATATGGCTGAGATCAATCAGCGACCAGTGCCAAAAGTTCCGGCGCTTCGAGGGCGCACTGTTGCGAGTTTATTTTTTGAAGATTCAACGCGCACCCGTTTAAGTTTTGAAACTGCAGCCAAGCGACTTTCAGCCGACACGATGACCTTCAACGTTTCAACTTCTAGCGTCAACAAAGGCGAATCGCTGCGCGACACCGTAGCGACGATCACCGACATGGGAGTTGATGCGTTTGTTGTTCGGCACAAGTCGGTGGGTATTCCGTGGCAGATTAGCCAGTGGACAACAGCATCAATAATCAACGCCGGTGACGGCGCACATCAGCATCCAACTCAGGCGCTCGTCGACTGTTACACCATTCGCGAAGCAACTCACGCACAGAATTTTTCAGGGATGAAAATTGCGATAGTCGGAGACATCAAACACTCACGTGTGGCGCGCAGCAACATTCAGGCTTTCACTTTGCTTGGGGCAAACGTCGTGCTTGTGGCGCCACCAACTTTGTTGCCGCCTGATGTGTCGCATTGGCCCGTAAGCGTCTCGCACAAGCTCGATGAGATCATCGACAAAGTTGATGTGCTCTATATGTTGCGCTTGCAGAGCGAGCGCATGGCGCAGGGCCATGTGCCCACGCTTCGTGAATACAGCGAGCAATACGGCTTGACGCAAAAAAGAGTTCTGGCTTTAAAGTCTGATGCGATCGTCATGCATCCAGGCCCGATGAATCGCGGTGTCGAGATGCAGATTGATCCGTCTGACGTGAAGAATTCTCTGATACATCGTCAAGTTGCTAACGGTGTATCCGTGCGCATGGCGGTTTTGTTTGAGTTGCTTGGCAGTGGCTCAAGTCTTGGGGGTCAGGCATGAGCAAGTCAATCGTGATCAAGGGTGGCACTGTAATTAATCGAAGCTCGCAAGAAGTTGCAGATGTGAAAATCGAAAACGATTGCGTTGTAGAAGTTGGCAAAAATTTGAAAGGCGATATTCAACTTGATGCCTCAGGATGCATTGTCAGCAGTGGCTTTGTTGATCTGCACGCGCACTTGCGCGAACCTGGCAAAGAAGAAGCCGAGACGATTGAAACTGGCAGTCGGGCTGGGGCATTAGGTGGGTATACGGCACTTGTTGCTATGCCGAACACCGATCCGCCTCAAGATTCTGTAGCAGTAATTGACTTTGTACGCGAGCAAGGTAAGCGCGCTGGTTTGGTCGATGTTGTACCCAGCGGCTGTATAACTCTTGGCCGTCAGGGTGAATCACTGGCACCAATGGCCGAGTTGGCAAATGCGGGCGTCACGCTGTTCACCGATGATGGCAACGGTGTGCAAGATGCTGCACTTATGCGTCGAGCACTTGAGTATGCAAAGGGGCTTGGCATAACCCTCGCACAACATTGTGAGGTCGCAGAACTTACCAAAGGTGCAGTGATGAACGAGTGCAGCTGTTGCACCGACTTGGGGCTGCCTGGTTGGCCGTCGATCGCTGAAGAGTTGATGGTATTTCGCGATATTGAGCTGGTGCGAATTACTGGTGCCTCGATGCACTTTCTTCACTTGTCAACGAAGCGAAGTGTTGAACTAGTGCGAGCAGCCAAGCGTGATGGTCTTGCGATTACTGCAGAAGTTACGCCACACCACTTGTCATTAACCCAAGAACTGTTGTCGAGTTACAACCCTGTTTTCAAAGTAAATCCACCATTGAGATCGATCGAAGATATTCGAGCCCTGAAGGCCGGTTTGTTAGATGGCACTATTGATGCAATTGCAACTGATCATGCGCCGCATCCTCGTCGAGACAAAGAGATGTCGCTCGACATGGCACCGCCTGGAATGTTGGGTCTTGAAACCGCTTTGGGTGTTGTTCTGGCTGAAGGCGGGTGTGAGATTCGAGATGTTGTCGCGTTGATGAGTTGGAACCCAGCAAAAATTGCGCGAATCGACGCAGAGCACGGAAGAGATGTTGTTGCGGGTATTAAAGCGAACCTTTGTGTGTTTGATCCTCAACTAACTTGGAGCGTTGACCCCGAGCGACTTGCCAGCAAAAGTATTAACACCCCATATGTTGGTCGCACGCTTCGAGGTCGAGTGAGACACACAATGTTTAAAGGAACAGCAACTGTGATTGATGGTCAAGCACAAAAATGACACGAAACATTCGACCCGCATTACTGGTGCTGCAAGATGGTTCGGTTTTTGAGGGCGAAGCGATTGGCGCCAACAGTTCAGAGATCTCAGCGCCAGTAATCGCTCGTGGAGAAGTTGTATTTCATACTGGTCTTTCGGGTTACCAAGAAATCTTGACTGATCCTTCGTATGCGGGACAGATCATCACGTTTACGACACCGCATATTGGCAATTACGGCACAAGTGCGGCCGATAGTGAATCTTCTAAAATTTTCGCGCGCGGAGTAATCGTTCGTGAGCTCGCTCGAAGACGCAGCAACTGGCGAAGCGATGATTCTCTTGACTCGTTTCTAAAACGTCACGACATATCAGGTATCGCAGGTATCGATACGCGACGACTCACTCGTGTTTTGCGCGACTCTGGTGCAATGCCTGGAGCGTTCGGCACTGCGAGTGAATCAGAACTGCGTCAGGCGGCAGCCAAAGAAAAAGGAACAGCCGGCCGAAACCTGATTGCCCAAGTAACCACGACAAAGAGTTATGTTCACGGTGCGGGAAAATTTAAAGTTGTTGCCTTTGACTTTGGTATCAAGACAACAATTCTGAATTGTTTGGCAGAGTTTGCAACAGTGCATGTAGTGCCCGCGTCGACTTCGGCCGCTGAAGTAATGGCTTTGTCACCAGACGGTATTTTTCTTTCGAACGGGCCGGGTGATCCTGAAATGGTGCACGGTGCACCAGCAACGATTCGCGAGTTATTCGGCACAGGGGTGCCGATGTTCGGCATTTGTCTCGGGCACCAGTTGATGGCTCTTGCCCTCGGTGGCAAGACTTTCAAGTTGCCATTCGGACATCATGGTGCAAATCACCCGGTGCGTAATCTCGCGACTAAATCAGTTGAGATCACCAGTCAGAACCACAATTTCTGTGTTGATGCAGATTCTTTGGCGGGCAAGGCTGAGGTTACTCACGTCAATTTGAACGACAATACAAATGAGGGCATGCGAGTTCTCGGCGCGAATGCTTTTAGCGTGCAATATCACCCCGAGGCGGGCCCAGGACCGCACGACAGTCGATATCTGTTTGGCGAATTTGTATCGCGGATGGAAGCAAAATAATGCCAAGACGCAACGACATCAAGTCGATTCTTGTCTTGGGGTCAGGACCAATTGTCATTGGTCAGGCTTGTGAGTTTGACTATTCAGGCACTCAAGCGTGCCGAGTGTTGCGCAGCGAGGGGTATCGCGTAATTTTGGCGAACTCGAATCCGGCGACGATCATGACTGATCCTGATTTTGCCGATCGCACATACATCGAGCCTCTTACTCCAGATTTCATCGAAAAAATTATTGAGCGCGAAAAGCCCGACGCAGTCTTGCCAACTCTTGGCGGTCAAACTGCTTTGAATCTCGCCATGGAGTTATTCGCACGTGGCAAAGTTGGCGTACCAGGCACCCCCGAACTAATCGGCGCAAACGCTGAAGCGATTGCCACCGCCGAAGATCGTGGAAAATTCAAAGAGGCGATGATCGAAATTGGTCTCAGCGTGCCGCGATCAGGTATCGCACATACTTTGCCTGAAGCGCAAAAAATAGTCAAAGAAATTGGTCTGCCTGTGATTATTCGACCCGCGTACATTCTGGGTGGACGCGGCACCGGCATTGCTCACACGCCTGAAGAATTTAAAGCGGTAGTTAGCAATGGTTTGGCGGCTAGTCCAATTTCGGAAGTGCTGATTGAAACGTCGATTGTTGGCTGGAAAGAATACGAACTTGAAGTGATGCGTGATCGCAATGACAATTGCGTGATTATCTGCTCGATTGAAAACGTCGATGCAATGGGTGTGCATACGGGCGACTCAATAACTGTCGCACCGGCAATGACGCTTTCAGACGTCGAATATCAAAAAATGCGTGACGCTGCGTTTGCATGTATCCGCCGAGTTGGAGTCGAAACTGGTGGATCAAATGTTCAGTTCGCCGTCAACCCAACAACGGGCGAACAAGTTGTTATTGAAATGAACCCACGAGTATCGCGCAGTTCTGCTTTGGCTTCGAAGGCGACAGGCTTTCCAATCGCCAAGATCGCCGCGAAACTTGCGGTTGGCTACACACTGGACGAAATTTCCAACGACATCACAAAAAAGACCCCAGCAAGTTTTGAGCCAACGATCGACTATGTAGTAGTCAAAATTCCGCGTTGGGCTTTTGAGAAGTTTCCCGGCACGTCTGGTGTGCTTGGTACGCAAATGCAAAGTGTCGGCGAGGCAATGGCGATTGGTCGTACGTTCACCGAGAGTTTGCAAAAAGCGTTGCGATCTCTTGAGATTGGTCGTTTCGGACTGAATTGCGACCCAGGCGAAGAAAATTATTTGGCGCTTAGCGACGAAGAATTACTGAACAAAATTGCGATACCTACGCCCGAACGAATTTTTCAGATTGGCGAGTGCCTTCGCCGAAAGATTTCGATTGAAATTGTCGCCGAATACTGCAAGTTTGACCCGTGGTTTCTCGACCAGATGCTGACGATAGTTGAAGAGCGAGAGTTTTTGGCCGAACGAGAGATGGGATCGCTAACGAAACTTGAGTGGCTTCGCGCCAAGCGAATGGGGTTCGCCGATGCTCAGTTGGCTTGGCTCTGGAAGAAATCAGAAGCTGATGTTCGCGCTAGTCGTCTGGCTTTGGGGGTGCGACCAACTTATAAGGCGGTTGATACTTGCAGTGCCGAGTTCTCGGCGCAGACGCCATATCACTATTCGACTTATGAAGATGAGTCTGAAATTCACGCTTCGACAAAAGAGTCTGTAATTATTTTGGGTAGTGGCCCTAATCGCATTGGTCAGGGCATTGAGTTTGACTATTGCTGCGTGCATGCCAGTTTTGCATTGCGTGATGCGGGGTTCGAAACCATCATGCTCAATTGCAATCCTGAAACAGTTTCGACCGACTACGACACATCAGACAAGCTTTTTTTCGAACCCTTAACTCTTGAAGACGTGTTGAATGTGATTGAAGCTGAAACAGTCTCATCGGGAGTAAAGCCAAAAGTGATCGTTGGTTTGGGTGGCCAGACACCACTAAAACTTGCCGGGCGAATACCTGCAGACTTGATTGCCGGAACAAATAGTCAGAGCATTGACATCGCCGAAGATCGCGAAAAGTGGAGTGCGTTGTGTGAGGCAAACTCGATTGCCCAGCCCCCAGGTGGCACTGCACGAAACATAGATCAGGCAGTTGAGATCGCCAACAAGATTGGATACCCGGTTTTAGTACGGCCGAGCTATGTGCTTGGCGGCCGAGCGATGCAGATCGTTCATGATGAGGCGCAACTCAAAAGGGCGATGCAAGAGATGGATCAGGCTGGTTCACTCGGCCGTGAAGGTGGCTTATCAGCCGAGCGACCAGTTCTTGTCGATCGATTTTTAGAAGACGCAATCGAGGTTGACGTCGATGCAATTCGCGATGCTTCGTCAGAGGTTCTGATTGGCGGGGTGATGGAGCATGTCGAACAAGCAGGTGTTCATTCGGGCGACTCGGCTTGCACGATTCCGCCTGTCACATTGTCGGCAAAAATTATCGATGAAATAGAAAATACGGTTAAAAAGATTGCAAACGCATTAAATGTCATTGGCTTGATCAATGTGCAGTTTGCCGTAACTGGCTCAACTGTGTATGTGATTGAGGCAAATCCGCGAGCAAGTCGCACTGTTCCGTTCGTTGCCAAAGCAACGGGAGTGCAGTTGGTCAAGGTTGCGAGCCGAGTAATGCTTGGCGCAACGCTCGCACAATTACGACAAGAAGGCTTGTTGCCCGACCGAGTACCCGGTGGCCATGTTTCTGTAAAAGAAGCGGTGTTGCCGTTTAATCGTTTTGCCGAAGTTGACACCGCGCTCGGACCTGAAATGCGTTCGACAGGCGAAGTAATGGGAATTGATGATTCATTTGCGCGAGCATTTGCGAAAGCTCAATTTGCAGCGGGCACGACTCTTCCGGAGAGCGGTCTCGTATTTGTGTCACTTAACGATCGCGACAAAGAGGGTGGCATAGAAGTTGTCAAAGGTTTAACTTCGTTGGGCCTTCAAATCGCGGCAACATCGGGTACTGCCAAGTACCTGACAGAAAATGGCTGCGTGGTAACTCGAGTTGTCAGCAAGTTTTCTGAGCGCAAAGCCGATGACAAGAACTTTGATGACGCAGTCAAACTCATCGAAGCAGGCGAGATCGTACTTGTGATCAATACACCGCGTGGTCATGGCACTCGCAGTGATGGCGAAGCAATTAGAAAAGCAGCGAATAACTGTCGCGTTTCTGTGGTGACGACCCTCAGTGCGGCGCGAGCAGCAGTACAAGGAATGATTGAGCAACGCAATCGACCGTTCGCTGTTAAGTCGCTTCAAGAATTTCACGCCAGATAATGCAGCGCAAAGCGATTTCGATTGGTTCGGTCGAACTTGCTGAACCAATTTTGACCGCATCGGGCACCGCTGGTTACGGTGCCGAATTTGATTCGTATTTTCCGCTGAAAGATATTGGCGCGGTAGTCACAAAATCGATTGCGCACTTTGAATGGCCTGGCAACCCAGCACCTCGGTTGCACCCGACAACTTCGGGGATGCTCAATGCAGTTGGTCTGCAGGGCGGTGGCGTTGCAAGTTTCATCGAACGAGATTTGCCGTTGCTGCAGAAATCTGGCGCGAAGATTGTTGTCAGCATTTGGGGGCACAGCATCGATGATTATTCGCAGGCTGCCAAGATGTTGGCTGAAGTGCGCAATCAGGTGGCAGCAGTTGAAGTAAATCTTTCTTGCCCAAACCTGAGCGGAAATCACGCAATGTTTAGCCACGACGCCGAACTGAGCGCCCAAGTTGTCGAGTCGTGTTTAATCGCAGACTTACCGCTGTGGGCAAAATTGAGCCCCAACACTTCATTATTAGTAGACGTTGCTCGGGCTGTTCATTCGGCTGGTGCGCAAGCGGTGACACTGGTCAATACTGCGATCGGCATGGCGATCGATACGGATACTGGTTTGCCAGTGCTCGGAAATGTGCGCGGTGGTTTGTCGGGTTCCGCACTGCATCCGATCGCTGTGCGTTGTATCTATGAGGTGCGAGCGGCGTTACCTGAGATCAAGATTTTGGGTGCTGGTGGTGTCGTGTCGGGTGAAACTGCGGCTGAAATGATGCTCGCCGGGGCCGATGCAGTGCAGGTTGGCACAGCCACATTCGCCGATCCGCGAGCACCCGTCAAAATATTGCGCCAACTACACAAGTGGGCGAGTGCGCATTCGATTTCTGAATGGTCGCAGGTCACTTCAGCGTCGCATCGGGGCGGTCTCAAAACTCTGAACGACTAAGACGATTTGAGTGCTTAGAACTAGAATGGATTAATGGCAACGTCGCCTGCTGGTATCAACACTCGTGAAGTCGCGATATCTGCCGTGCTTGAACTGCGTGTTGCGATGAACAAAGTTCTTGAGCAAATTGCGAGTGGCGATCGGTCGTTGTCAACGGTAATGCAAACAAGTGACGAGCTGCCCTTGACTCAACTTTATGTTGTTAAAGCTCTTGAGTCGTTTTCGCATATTGGCAAGATTCGCGCCCGCCAAGTGCTCGATGAGTTGAAAATTTCGCATAAGCAAAAAGTCGGCGCACTTACTCAAAAACAACGCCAATTAATCATTGAGGCTCTTAAGTGAATACGAACGACTCGAGCTTGGTGATTGTTGTTTCAGGACCTGGTGGTGTTGGTAAGAGCACCATTGTCGAGAAACTTGTGCAGCGTGATGAAAGACTTTGGCTAAGTCGCTCATGGACTACACGCGAGCAGCGACCAGGTGAAGCATCTGATGCATATAAGTTCGTTTCGAGGCGCGAGTTTGAAGACAATATTGCTGCCAACGGATTTTTAGAGTGGACTGACTTTCTCGGCAATCTCTACGGCACCCCGACACCGAGGCCACCTGCTGGTAAAGACACGGTTCTCGAAATTGAAGTTGATGGTGCTCAGCAAGTCAAGCGCCTAAATGCATCCGCGCTTCTTTTGTTTGTGTTGCCACCCTCAAGACAAGAACAAAAAGCACGACTACGTGGCCGTGGCGACGCTGATCAAAAAGTAGAGAAACGTCTACGCAAAGCCGAAGAAGAAGAGCCAGTCGGTAAGGCCATCGCTGATTATGTGATTATCAATGACGACCTTGAATCGACGCTCGAAGAGATGAGTCGGATTATCGCCTACGAGCGTAAACAACGCACGTCTAGTTAGATAGAGGGCTATACTCAATAGCCGCAAGCCGAGCCAAATGTGATCGCCTTGTGTTGAGCGCCAGGAGGCAAAAGTGACAACCGAAGACACGATGATGAGCCCAGCAATTGAGTCGCTGATGGGGCACACAGGTTCGAAATTTTCTCTAGTGACACTCTCGGCACGTCGCGCACGAGAGATCAACTCATATTTCAATCAACTTGGTGATGGTCTTGGCAATATGGTGCCACCGCAAGTTAGTTCGACGGCACGAAAGCCGCTTTCGATAAGTTTCGAAGAAATTGCCGCGGGCAAGATTCAACTTGTTGCTAAAACAATCGAAGAAGTCTTGGCAGAAAACGAGGCAGCACTTGCCGCTGAGAAGCAAGCTGAACTTGATGCGATGCAAGATTCGACAACAGAGCAAACCGCCGAGTAAGTCGAAAAGCCTGCGTCGATGAAAAAATATTCATTTACTTCAGAAAGTGTGACCGAGGGTCACCCCGACAAGATGGCCGATCAGGTTTCTGATGCGGTTCTTGATGCGATTTTGGCAGAAGATGCCAATGGTCGAGTTGCTTGTGAGACGTTGCTGACTACAGGTCTTTGTGTAGTTGCTGGCGAAATAACGACAAGCGCATATGTCGATATTCCGAAGCTCGCTCGCGAAGTAATCAAAGGCATTGGTTATGACAATGCGCTTTATGGTTTTGATGGCAACACCTGTGGTGTGATTGTCAGCATCGACGAACAGAGCCCGAACATCGCTCAGGGCGTCGACGTGAGTGAAGAGATTCGTGCGGGCAAAAGCGGTGAAGACAAATTAAATAGCCAGGGTGCTGGTGACCAAGGAATGATGTTTGGTTACGCATGCACAGAAACCGATGATCTCATGCCGTTGCCGATTTGGTTGGCACATCGCATGGCAGAAAAGCTCACCGAAGTACGGAAATCGGGGGCGATCCCGTATTTGCGTCCTGATGGCAAGACTCAAGTCACTTTCGATTACGAAAACGGTGTGCCTGTTCGTTTGCGAACAGTTTTGATTTCGACTCAGCACGCTGATGGCATCAATCGCGACACAGTCATTCGACCAGACCTGATTGAACAAGTTATTCGTCCGGTGATTCCTGCGCAGTTTGCCAAAGATGACTACGCCGTTTATGTCAACCCAACAGGTGAATTCGTCAAAGGTGGTCCGCACGCTGACACGGGTTTAACTGGACGAAAGATCATTGTTGATACATACGGCGGCATGGGTCGCCACGGTGGCGGTGCATTCAGCGGAAAAGATCCATCAAAAGTTGACCGTTCGGCAGCATATGCAGCACGTTGGGTAGCCAAGCACGTTGTTGCTTCGGGTGCGGCCAAGCGATGCGAGTTGCAAGTCGCTTATGCAATCGGCATGGCGCAACCGATCAGCATCTTCGTCGAAACATTCGGCACCAACACGGTCGATGAGTCTGTGATTGAGGCGGCAGTTCGAGAAGTCTTCGACCTTCGCCCTGCGGCGATTTTGCGTGACCTTGATCTGAAGCGTCCGATTTATCAAAAGACTGCGGCTTATGGCCACTTCGGTCGTAACGAGCCGAATTTCACCTGGGAGAAGTTGTCGAAGCTCAAAGAGTTCAAGGCAGCAGTCAAACTCTGAGTCAAACTGCGGTGCCCTCGGTTCGGGTAGCGCGAGTCGTTCCTGATGTAACAGGAGTCGACAAAATTTTCGATTACCTGGTGCCTGAAACACTTGTCGAAACAGTGCGAGTTGGTGTCAGGGTTCGAGTTCCTCTGCATGGGCGAAATGTCGCTGGGTGGGTTGTTGAAATTGGTGAGCCAAGTGTTGGTCTTGAAATCAAAAAGATCAAGAGTGTCATCAAGGTTTTAGGTCTAGGGGCAACTGCAGAAATTGTTGACCTGGCTGTGTGGGCGACAAAGCGCTGGGCGGGTCGAATGCGTTCGTTCATCTCGACGGCTGCGCCAGAGACGTTGATAAACAGTGTGCCATCAGCGCGATATATGCCGCGCGCGGTGCAATATGCGTCAGACACTTTCGACAAAATCAGAGATTTTGGTGGAGGATTGATAACAGTTGCGCCACTGACGAACTTGGCGCCATTCATAAGTGCAGTTGCTTGTGATGGCCCAACAATTGTCGTGATGCCAACGCAGCATCGAGTAAAACTTCTTGCTGCCGCGCTTAGAGCGAACAATTTCTCGGTCGCCCAATGGCCTCAAGACTGGGCATTGGCATACGGCGGTGTAGACGTCGTGATTGGTACGCGAAGTGCAGTCTGGGCGCCTGTTGAGAAGTTCAGCAACATAGTCGTGGTCGACGAGCACGACGACTTGTTGCAAGAAGAGCGAAGCCCAACTTGGCATGCTCGCGATGTCGCAATCGAGCGCTCATCACGAGCTGGTGCAAGGTGTATCTTGCTGTCGCCAATTGCGTCAATGTCGGCGCGCAAATGGGCGGGTGATCGCCGAGTTGTCGATTCTCAGGGTCAATGGCCCGAGGTCTTGATTGTCGATCGCAACAGTGATGAACAATGGAGTCGTTCGTTGATTTCATCCGAATTGATCGCCGAATTGCGCGATAAATCGCGTCGAGTGGTTTGCGTTCTTAACAGCAAAGGTCGGGCTCGATTGACGGCGTGTGGGTCATGTCGCAATATCTTGCGATGCGAAAAGTGTGATGCTGCGCTCAACCAGACCGACAAAACAAGACTCGATTGTCCACGTTGCGGAGAGTCAAGACCCGTTATTTGTCAGGTCTGCGGTTCGAGTAGTTGTGCGGTGCTGAAACCAGGTGTTGCTCGATTGCGAGAAGAGCTCGAGGCTGCCGCGAACCGATCTGTATTCGAAGTAACAGCATCAACAGAAACAGTTAACGAGCGTTGCAATGTCTTTGTTGGTACTGAGGCTGTATTGCATCGCGTGCAGAATGCCGACACGGTCGTATTTTTGGATATTGATTCAGAGTTGCTTGCACCTCGCTACCGAGCCAACGAGATTGTGGCGACGTTAGTTGTGCATGCAGCAAGACTTGTTGGTCGATCGACTCAGAGTCCGCGCATTTTGTTGCAGACTCATACGCCTGACAATGCATTTTTGGTCGGACTAAAGATTGGTGACCTAAGTCAATATTTCGTCAGCGATGAGGCACGGCGCTCGTTGTTGAAGTTTCCGCCTTTTGGATCAATTGCCCAAGTTTCAGGTAAAGGAACAAAGGCATTTCTTGATTCTTTGAATGAGTCCCTTGAATATTCTGCGGCTGTGCAGACCATGAATAAAGACACAGAGAACGGATTAATCCGTGCAGAGAGTTGGCAACAATTGTCCGATGTGCTTATGTCTGCAAAACGTCCGGCTAAGTCGCGGCTGACATTTCATGTCGACCCGCCACGCGTATAGATCGCTGGCGTTGAGGGCTTAGATAGTGTTAATGAGGTGAGTTACGACATCCGCACCTTTGGCGACCCAGTCTTAAAGACGTGTGCCGCCGAGATCACAAACATCGACTCGAAGTTGATCAAACTCACTGACGAGATGTTCGAAGTTATGTACCAAGCGCCAGGCATTGGTCTTGCGGCACCACAAATTGGCGTGCAAAAGCAACTTTTTGTTTACGACGTCGATGACGAACCACAAGTCTTGATCAATCCAAAGATCGTTGAGTCGAGTGGTGAGTGGGTTTATGACGAAGGTTGTCTGTCAATACCAGGGCTTTATGTCGAAATGTTGCGCCCGAAGCTTGTGCTTGTCGAGGCGACAAATTTAGATGGCAACACGATTCAAATCGAGGCTGATGAACTGTTGGCGAGATTATTCCAGCACGAAATTGATCACTTACAAGGTGTATTGATGTTTGAACGAATGACACCAGACCAGCGAAAGCAAGCGCTCGCCGAATATCGTCGACGCGAAGAAAACAAGATTGAAAGCGAACCGACGCACCTAAGACTGTCGTGAGTTCTCTCGCACCACTGCCCAGTGCGGGTGCGTCGCGTGTTGTTTTTCTCGGAACGCCCGAGATTGCTGTGCCTTACCTTGAGGCGCTGGTGGCGAGCGGGCTCAAAGTTGAGTTGGTAGTGACCCGACCAGACGTGCGCCGGGGCAGAGGAAACGAAGTTTCTGCAAGCCCAGTGAAGATTGCTGCACAAAAACTCGACCTACCCGTTTCGCACGACGCATCAGATGTTTTAAAAGTTGCAACTGATCAGAAGAATCTTGTTGGCGTCGTCGTTGCATTCGGAGAGTTGATTTCTGAAGAAGTTTTAGCGCAAATACCGATGGTCAATGTCCATTTTTCACTTTTGCCGCGATGGCGTGGGGCCGCGCCGGTTGAACGTGCAATCTTGGCCGGCGATGACGCGACCGGTGTGTGCATTATGCGAGTCGTCGAGAAGCTTGACGAGGGCGAGGTTTATGCACGACAAGAGGTCGCTATTGACAACAATGACAATGTCGAGTCACTCAAAGCAAAACTTAATGCAGTCGCTATCAAGTTGTTGTTGGACAAAATCAAGAATGGGTTTGGTAATGGGGTCAGCCAAACCGGTGAGCCTAGTTATGCACGAAAAATTAAGCCGATTGATCTTCAAATTGATTGGAGCAAGTCGGCCGAGCAAATTGCTCGACAGGTGCGTGTGGGTGGCGCGTTTACGTTCATCAATGGTCGTCGAATAAAGGTTTTAAGCGCTCGCGTAATGTCTGAAGTCTCGAAAGACCTAAAAACTGGTCAGGTTTGCGAAGTAGACAAGACCACTTGCTGCATCGCAACTGGTAAAGGTGTGTTGTCGCTGATTGAAGTTCAACCAGAGGGCAAGTCTGTGATGAAGATTGAAGAGTGGCTAAATGGAGCGAGACTAACGGTTGAGTCAGTGTTTGGTATCTGAATCGTCGACTAGTTGTTTTCTGTTGTCAACTTGACGTAAACCAAACGAATATTTGCGAGCGCATCTTTAAAGGTTTCGTGGTCTTGTCCGAGACGACTGCCAAGCGCATCAACTATTGCCGCCAGCGCATCAATTGCCAGGCGGGCATCGTCGAATCTTGGTGGATTAGCACCCAGGTGAATTGCTGCCAATTCGTACAGGCCGACTACATGGTTGGCTACCACGACATTGGCGGGTGTTTCAGCGAGCCGCGCTCGGGCTTCAGCCAACGCCTTTTCTTGCTCTGGTGTGGGGTTGTCACTCATTTGCGATACCATTATGCCTTACGTGATTGAAGAGATAGTCAATATTTTTTCAGTTGCACAGCAAAAGTGGAAACTAGTTTCCCACCTTGCCACCAAGTTTTACAAAGTTCGTAAATTTGATCTTTGTTGCTAAGTGCGTCTCGGTCGAGCTGAAAGCAGTGGCATCGCCACGGCTGGCTTTGACCCGCGTGCCGCGACAGATCAAACTTTCGAGTTTTGAGTTTTATCCAACACGAAAGAGGAGGCACAGCCGCTTGTCAAGCAGTGAACAGTCATAGCACCGCCAAATAATGAGCCGCGCTACAACGAAAGAATTCGAGCCAAACAGGTTCGTCTCGTTGACGCAGACGGATCACAAGTTGGAGTCGTCAGTATCGAAGATGCACTTGAGCGTTCTCGCAAGGCCGATTTAGACCTTGTTGAAGTTGCTCCGCTAGCAGAGCCACCCGTATGTCGAATCATGGACTACGGCAAGTTCCGTTACGAAGAGGCTCAACGACTGAAAGAGTCCCGCAAAAAAACGGTGCAGATCACAATGAAGGAAGTCAAATTCAAGCCGAAGATTGCCAAGGGAGACTTTGACACCAAGGTGCGCCACATGCTCGAGTTTCTCGACGAGGGCCACAAGGTAAAAGTCACCCTGCAGTTTCGCGGAAGAGAAATGGCTCACCCAGAGTTGGGATCCAAGATTTTGGACGCCGTGATCGAGCAACTCGGTCCGATTGCCAAAGTTGACACATCGGCCCGACTTGAAGGTCGAAATATGACAATGGTTCTCTCACCAGACAAAAAAGCAGCCAAACGTCCAGCGAGCCCAAAGCCTGCTGCGACAAAACCAACATCTGTCAACCCAACGCCGATCAAACAAGACATCTCAATAACGACAACCGAAACGGAGCCACAAAATGCCAAAGATGAAAACATCCAAGACAGCCAAGAAGCGATTTAAGAAAACAGGCACAGGCAAACTTCGTCGTCAGCAGTCGATGCGTCAGCACTTGTTTGAACACAAGTCGAGCGAGCGCACTCGTCGTCTTGACGGCACTGTCGATGTGCACACGGGTGATGTCAAACGAATCAAGCGCCTGCTTGCAGAGCGGTAAATCACTAAGTCAGAGATCTGTAATCAAACTTTTACTGAAAGGAAACGAAGATGGCCAGAGTTAAACGTGGTGTTCATGCCCGCAAAAAGCACAGGGCAATTCTTGAAAAAGCAAAGGGTTACTACGGAGATCGCAGCCGTACCTTCCGCTCGGCAAACGAACAAGTACTGCACTCAGGTCAGTATGCATTTCGTGATCGTCGCGCAAAGAAGGGCGAGTTTCGCAGTCTGTGGATTCAGCGCATCAACGCTGGTTGCCGTATGCACGACATGAGCTATAGCCGCTTCATCGCGGGCTTGTCAGCCGCCGGCATCACAGTCGACCGAAAGATTTTGGCCGATCTTGCTGTTCATGATGAAAAAGCATTCGCGAAATTAGTTGAAACAGCTAAGGGCGCACTCGTCTGAGTCTTTCGCCACTCGCGTACACGAGCAATCGAGTTCAGCGACTACGCAGACTTGTAAACGATAAATCTGAACGAGCCCAAGAAAAGGCGTTCGTAGTCGAAGGCGCCACGCTGATCGACGAAGCAATTCGGGCTGGTTGGCAAATTGAGTCTCAATTTGTTGCACCTGGTGGTGTTGCATGTTCTGGAGCAGGTAGTGCAGTAAACGATCTTGCTCCCGGTGTTATCGAGCGTGTCGCGTCAACTGCGACCCCTCAACCAGTTATTGCGATTGCACTGAAAAAAGAGCATGACATTGATGACTTGAAGAGTGCTGGTGAGGCTTGGGTGGTAGTGGCTGACAAAATTTCAGATCCAGGCAACTTAGGAACAATCCTTCGTTCAGCAGAGGCAGCGGGCGCAAGTGCAGTAATGCTGACGAGCGGCACCGTTGATGCTTTCAGTCCAAAAGTTGTGCGGGCGTCGGCCGGTGCAATCTTTAACATTCCGGTTTTTGAGTCGGTGACACTCGAAGAAGTTGCGTCGCTTGGTTTTAAAACTTGGGGCTCGTCGAGTCATCAACTCGACAAGTCGGTCGATTTCAACGCCGCAGACCTATCAGGTCGGGTTGCGATAGTGCTCGGCAATGAAGCGCATGGTTTATCGATGAATACAAAACTTGATGGATGGCTGACAATTCAACACGCAGGTCGCTCTGAAAGCCTGAATGTTGCAATGGCCGCCACATTGTTGTGCTTTGAAGTTAAGCGCCAGCACAATAAGTAGCCCTGTAGCGAAGTCGCCGAAGACTAAAGTTAAGTAACGATGGCTGATCAAAACTCTGTTGAGTCAATGAGTTTGGCAATTAATGCGGCCAAAGAGTCAGCGATGTCGGCGATCAAAAATACGGCAGATCTCGCGGGGTTGCGTGCATTGTCAGCTGATCTGAATAAAAAAGACAGCCCATTAAATAGCTTTAAAAGCGAAATGGGCAAACTGTCGTCGGTCGACGATAAGCGCTCAATTGGTCAGTTGCTTAATGCAGCGGCAGGCGAGATAGCTGCTGCGCTTGAAACTCGAACTCGCGAGTTTGCCGATAACGAAATCGCGGCTCGCATCGAGCAAGAGTCGCTTGATCTGACCGAATTCTTGGTGCAGCGTCGAAGAGGTCATAGTCACATCGTGACTCAGGCAACCCAGCGACTTGAAGACGTTTTCATTGGTTTAGGTTTTCAAATCGCCGAAGGGCCCGAGGTTGAAACAGACTTTCATAATTTTGAAGCCCTCAACATGCCCAAGTCGCACCCGGCGCGCTCAGAATTCGACACGATGTTTCTCGAATATGGTGAGCCCAATTCGGTTCTCTTGCGAACACACACATCACCTGTGCAAATTCGTGTGATGAAATCGTGGAAGCCGCCGATTTATGCGATTATGCCGGGTCGAGTTTTTCGTCGCGATACGCCGGACGCAACGCACATGCCTGTTTTCCATCAGATTGAAGGTCTCGTAATTGACAGAGGTATTACATTCGCGCATCTGGCGGGCACAATCGAAGCTTTCACCAAGGCATTTTTTGGCAACGAGTTCACAAGTCGTCTTCGTCCTTCATTCTTTCCGTTCACCGAGCCAAGTGCAGAGTTTGACATTCGCCGTGCTGATGGCGAGTGGATTGAACTCGGGGGCTGCGGCATGGTTCACCCGAATGTCTTGATCAGCGGGGGTATTGATCCTGAAGAGTTCAGTGGCTTCGCATTCGGTTTTGGCATTGATCGCATGGCTAAAGAACGGCACAAGGTCGAAGACATTCGCGAGATGTATACAAACGACCTCAGATTTTTGAGGCAATTCTGATGAAGATCTTGAACTCGTGGCTAAATGATTTTGGCTCATTTGGCACAGATGCCGAAAAACTCGCCGAGGCGATGACAAGTCTTGGGCTAGCAGTCGAATCAGTGACAACTGTTGGCACCCCGGTCAAAGGCGTAGTTGTAGCCAAAGTGTTGCGAACTGAGCGTCACCCTGACGCCGAAAAAGTGCACCGCGTATATGTAGATGCAGGTGACGGCAAAGAGTTGCACGTTTGGTGCGGAGCATTCAATATGAAGTCGGGCGACCTGATACCACTTGCAACACTCGGTACCACGATGCCTGATGGTCGGGTTATCACAGCGCGGGGAATTCTCGGTATCGAGAGTCACGGCATGCTTTGCTCAGGCACAGAATTAGGTTTGACTGCCGACGCAGATGGCATCTTGATTCTCCCGAACAACTTCAAACTCGGAACAGATGTGTTCAAGGCGCTTGGCATCGAGCAAGACCGAGTTTTCGATTTAGATGTGACTCGCAATCGCCCCGATTGCAACGGCTACTTGGGTGTAGCACGCGATCTTGGCGCTCGCCTTGGTGTCAAAGTTGCAGTGCCGAGCGGCGACAAAGCGAAGAAGGGCCTCGCACGCACGTTGAAGGTGACAATCGCCGACAAAAAACGTTGCGCTCGCTACAACATGACGGTCATGTCTGGAGTAGAAGTTGGCGACTCACCGAGTTGGATTGCGCGAAGGTTGGCAAACTGCGGCATGCGACCGATCAACAATGTTGTTGATGCGTCGAATCTTGTGATGCTCGAATTGAACCAGCCAACACATGCGTTTGATGCCGACAAGGTAAACAACGGTTTCAAAATACGTTGTGCGCGCGCTGGCGAAACTTTGCTGACTCTTGACGGCCAAGTTCGAACTCTCCAAACAGATGATCTTTTGATTTGCGACGGCAAAGATAACGCCATTGGTCTTGCTGGCGTCATGGGCGGTGCTTCAACTGAAATAAGCAAGCAGACAAAAACTGTTGCGCTCGAGACCGCTTGGTTCGAGTCATCCGGGGTTGCGAAAACTGCGACGAGGCTTGGCCTTAAGTCTGAGGCGTCAATGCGCTTTGAGCGCGGAGTTGATCCTTATGGCGTAGATCATGCTGTCAGCCGCTTTGCTGCTTTGTTGCGCGAATCGTGCCCAAATTTGGTTGTTCATGGTGGGGCAGCCGATGTAAAAGAAAAGACGCTTCCGCCAAAACAAAAAGTGGTCGCATTGCGTGTCGCCCAAGTCAACCGAATTCTTGGACCGAAACTCTCGGCTAAAGCAATTTCTGCAATGCTGGCAAAAATCGGATTCGTAACTAAATCAACCTCGTCGGCCAAGTTGGCGACTTTGAAAATTGCCGTGCCTTCGTGGCGACCTGATTGTGAAACAGAGATCGATCTTGTCGAAGAAGTAGCCAGACATTATGGCTATGAAAACTTGGGCAAGATCGTGCCGCAATCCACGATGCATGGTCGACTCTCGCCACTGCAACAACGTCGACGAGATATTCGCGAAGTCGTATTGAGCATGGGGCTAAGTGAAGCGATGCCTAATCCATTTTTGGCGCCAGGTGATTTAGTTAAAGCGGGCTTGCCAGAAGACAACGCTATTCGTCTTGCGAACCCACTTGTTTACGAGGAGAGTGTGTTGCGTACGTCTCTTAGACCAGGTCTTTTAAAAGCAGTTTCGTTCAACATCTCACATCGGGCTAGCAAAATTTCACTTTTCGAGCTTGGGCACGTTTATCCTTCGGGTTCTGAGAACTCGCCTGAAGGTTTGCCAGATGAATATGAATCGCTTTGTTTATTCGCGGCCGGAGAAACGAGTTCACTGGCACTTGATTGGTGGAGCCAGATATCAAGTGTCATGGGCTTTGGCGCGCAACTCGACCAGTCGAGCGTTGAACCTGGGTATCACCCAAAGCGAAGCGCGACTTTGCGTCGCGGTAAACAAGTCTTGGGTTGTGTTGGCGAGATTGACCCGAGAGTGTTGGCGCAGAATCAAATCAATACATCAGTTGCATGTCTTGAGTTGAATCTCTCGGTGTTGCTTGCTGAATCGCCGCGGATCGCAACTGCAAAGGCAGTTAGCAGGTTCCCGCGAAGTGACTTTGATCTTGCGTTTACAGTGCCAAATAGTCAGTCTGCAGGCGCGGTGATGAAGGCATTGCGTCAGGCTGGTGGTTCAGAATTAGTAGATCTTGAATTGTTCGACGTGTATCGAGGTGCAGGTCTGCCTGACAACTCACGAAGTTTGACATTTAGGTTGTGTCTGCAGGCGAGTGATCGAACTTTGACCGACGCCGAAGTAACTGCGATTCGTCAGAAGTGTCTCGACGCTGCAGCCAAACTTGGCGCTTTGCTTCGCAACTAACCCCAAATTCGATTAGAGCTATGTCTACGCGCACGGCACTAATTTCTGAAAGTGATGGCAAGCCTCGGTGTAGTTGGTGTGCAGGTGACAGCGAATATGTTCGCTATCACGATGAAGAGTGGGGCATGCCAGTTGTCGACGACAGACTCATTTTCGAGAAAATTTGTCTCGAAGGTTTTCAATCAGGATTGAGTTGGCTGACAATTTTGCGTAAACGACCAGCATTCAGAATTGCATTCAAAAACTTCGAACCAGAACTAGTGGCAAAGTTCAACAAAAGAGATATCGAGCGGCTAATGAACAATGCCGGAATAGTGCGGCACAGAGGCAAAATTGAAGCAACAATCCAAAATGCTCGGGCGAGTCTGCAGATGCAAAACGAAGGCATCTCGCTGGCAAAATTTGTCTGGAGCTTCTGCCCTGAAAACGCGGCAGTGAAATCATCCAAAAAGCCTTCTAAGGCGCCAAAATCACAACGTGATATTCAAAGCAAAACACCCGAGTCTCAAGCAATGTCAAAATCGCTGCGAAAACTCGGTTTCAAATTTGTGGGTGAAACGACCATGTATGCCGCGATGCAATCACTCGGTGTCGTAAATGACCATTACTTGGGTTGCCATAGACGTGAAAAGTGCGATTTGGCCCGAGCCAAAGCCCTTAAATTGATGCTTGCATAGTTATACATAACCCCGTATATTAATACATCTATGTTTTCAGTAGGCATTTTGGGGGCGTCCGGCTTTGTCGGCGCAGAACTACTAAGGCTTTGTGCGAGCCACCCCGAGTTTGAAGTCGTGTACGCCACTGGTGACTCTCAGGCGGGTTCTCTGGCATCGACTCTGTATCCCAGCCTGACAACTGCGTATCCAAATTTGATATTTGATGAATATTCGTTAGAAAAAGCATTGAAATGTGATGTCGTCTTTTTGGCTTTGCCTCATGAGGCGAGTCTCAAAATCGTGCCGCAGCTAGTAAACAATGTTCGGTTAGTCGTTGATTGCAGCGCCGCATTCAGATTGAAAGATTCGACTCTTTATCCAACTTGGTATGGCTTCGATCATGATCAACCAAACGAATTGAAGATGGCTGTTTATGGTTTGCCAGAGATCTATCGCCAAGAGTTGAAATCTGCGAGGTTGATCGCGACGCCTGGCTGTTATGTAACGGCCGCAAGTTTGGCCCTAGCGCCATTAGTGAAAGCAGAAGTCATCTCAACAAATGGCGTGATAGTTGATGCTGCTTCTGGTGTGTCGGGCGCCGGGCGAGCGCTGAAGAACAGCAATTCGTTTTGTGCAGTTGACGAAGATTTTTCAGCGTATGGTCTGCTCGATCATCGGCATACACCAGAAATTGAGCAGGTGACTGGTGCGCAGATTTTGTTTACTCCGCATTTGGCGCCAATGAATCGTGGCATTTTGGCTACTTGTTACGCCCGTCCAATTGATGCCGCAAAAACAAGCACGGCATCTCTACTCGCAGTGTTAAGTCGAGCGTATGCGCGCGAACCGTTTGTGGCGGTTCGACCTGCATCACCATCTACAAAGGCAACGCTTGGCACAAACTCAGTTCATCTGTCGGCAAGATTCGATCAGCGAACTGGTTACGTCATCGTGCTCTGCGCAATCGACAACTTGACTAAGGGGGCCGCAGGTGGCGCGGTGCAGGCAGCGAATGTTGCGCTAAACATTGACGAGTCTTTTGGTCTCAGCAAAGTGGGGATGTACCCATGACAAACAGTCAGAGAACCGCAATTGACCAATCAGTGGTTGACTCGGCGCAGGTTGCAAACTTATTAATCGAAGCGCTGCCGTACATTCAGAAATTCGCCGGGAAAACAGTCGTTGTCAAATATGGTGGTAACGCTCTTGCGGGCTCGACGAATGACGATGCTCTGGCTGCGTTCGCAAAAGATATTGCGCTGTTGCATGCAGTTGGATTCAAACCGGTTGTTGTGCACGGTGGCGGGCCTCAGATCTCGGCGATGATGGAGCGTCTAGGCAAAAAACCTAGTTTTCACAACGGGCTTCGAGTCACAGACGCCGAAACTATGGAGATAGTCAGCATGGTGTTGCTGGGTACTGTTAATCCGCAATTGGTTACGGCGATTAATCAACACGGCGCCCCAGCAGTCGGCGTTTCTGGACAAGATGCAAACATGTTTATTGTTTCGGCCCACGATGAGGCGCTCGGTTTTGTGGGCGAGATTACGAAAGTCGATGCAACAATCGTCAAAAAAATGCTCGCCGAGTCGCAAGTGCCAGTAGTTGCCACAATCGGTACAGATAATTCAGGTCAGGCCTACAACATCAACGCCGATACGGCAGCAGGTGCATTAGCTGAAGCGCTTGGTGCTCAAAAACTGATTTATCTGACAGATATTGCAGGGGTGCGAAGCAATAAAGATGATGCAAAGTCGCTGTTGCGTCAAGCAACAACTTCTCAATTGCGCTCGTTGCTCGGGTCTGGAGCAATCGATGGTGGCATGATCCCAAAGATCGAGAGTTGCGTTTCGGCAATTGAGCGGGGCGTGTTTCAAGCGCACATCTTGGACGGAAGAATCGCTCATGTTTTGCTGCTCGAACTCTTTACTGATGCTGGTGTCGGCACGATGGTTTCAAAGGGTTAAATATGTCGAAAACAAATTCGCACGCATTTAGTGAAAGCAAGACCGCAACAGCACTGCTTGACTCACGACCTTCATGTCCGTTTATGCCCGTGTTCGGAGCGCCTCAAGTCATGTTTGAGCGCGGGCAGGGCACGCAATTATGGGATGTCAATGGCAAACGCTATTTAGATTTTCTCTGTGGCATTGCGGTCACCTCGCTCGGCCACAGCAACCCGGTTGTTGCTGCGGCGATTTCGCATCAAGCGAACACACTTCTGCACGTCAGCAATTTTTTTGCCAACCCTGTTGCGACTCAAACCGCCCTAATGGTCGACAAGTTGCTGAGCAATGCCAGCGGTGAAGATGCTGGATACGGTCAAGTGTTCTTTTGTAACTCGGGTGCTGAAGCCAATGAGGCTGGCATCAAGTTGGCGCGCAAGTTTGGTGGTCGAGGTAAGCATGTCGTTGTAAGTGCACTCGGCAGTTTTCACGGGCGCACACTCGCTGCGTTGGCGGCAACTGGTCAGCCAGAAAAGCATGAGCCATTTGCGCCGATGCCCGAAGGTTTCAGACATGTTGTGTTCAATGACATCGCATCTCTTGAGGCGGCACTTGATAACTCAGTCGCTGCAGTTTTGCTTGAGACGATTCAAGGCGAGGGTGGCGTTGTGCCCGCTTCGGTCGAATATCTGCAAGCAGCGCGAAAGATGTGCACCGACCGAGGCATCTTGTTGATGATTGATGAAGTTCAAACTGGTTTCGCACGAACAGGCAAATGGTTTGGTTTTGAACACGCCGAAATCAAGCCAGATGTAGTGATGCTGGCTAAAGCGATGGGCAACGGAATGCCAATTGGCGCACTTTGGGCAAGTCAAAAGATCGCAAGCGTTTTCAAACCTGGTGATCATGGCAGCACTTATAGCGGCACTGCATTAGCCACAGCAGCGGCCCGAGCAACGATGCAATTGATGATTGATATGAATGCTCCCGAAGTTGTGATGCAAAAAGGCACAGAGTTGACGGCGAAACTTCAAACTATTGATGGTGTCGTTAATGTGCGCGGACGAGGTTTGTTGCTGGCTGCTGAGTTGTCGCCCGATTTGGATGCAAAGAAAATTGCTCTGCAACTGCTCGATAAAGGTTTGGTCGTTAACGGTGTGACGAGTCACGCATTGCGTTTGGCGCCACCGTTCACAGTTAGCTCAGAAGAAATAGATGAAGCAATCACAATTATGAAAACGGTGTTATGAGCGTGCGTCACTTTTTAGATGTAACAGATCTTTCGGCACGAGACTTGAATGCAGTCTTGACGCTTGCTCAGGCCGACATTTCGAAATTAGGTCGACCACTTGCCGACAAAGGAGTGGCGTTAATTTTTGAAAAGCCATCAAATCGCACTCGACACAGCATGGAGATGGCTGTTGTGCAACTTGGTGGGCATCCGATTTTCACGCGTGGCGAAGAAGTTGGTTTCGACGACCGTGAAACTGTCGAAGATGTAACCCGAATTATGGCCGGCTATCACCATGTGATTGCCGCCCGAGTATTTGCGCATTCGGTGTTGCAACGTATGGCAAGAGTTTCGAGTGTGCCGATCATAAATATGCTCAGCGAACAGTCGCACCCGTTGCAAGCAATTGCTGATGTTCTGACTATGCGCCAAGAGATCGGCGGTCTGCACCAAAAAACAGTCGCATGGATAGGCGACTACAACAATGTGGCCAGATCATTGGTTGAGGCGTGCGCACTCGAGGGCATGCACATTCGATTGGGGTGTCCAAAGGGCTACGGCGCCGACGATGGTGAGCTAAATCGCATCTCGAAGTTGGGTGCTGCTTCAGTCGAGCAACACTCGTCAGCGCAAATCGCGGCGATTGGTGCTCACGCTGTGCACACAGATGTTTTTGTTTCAATGGGTCAAGAGGCTGAAACTGCGAAGCGGATGATCGACTTCGCAAACTTCAGAGTTGACGCCAGTGTCATGGCTGTCGCAGATAAAAGTGCAATTTTCATGCACTGTCTACCTGCTCATCGAGAAATCGAGGTGACTGCTGAGGTGATCGACGGTGCTCAGAGTCGTGTTGTTTCGCAAGCACATAACAGAATGCATGCCGCACGAGGTGTGTTGGCACATTTAATGGGGGTCACAATATGAGTACAAAAGTTCAACGTCAACAACTAATTGCCAAGATCGTCAGCTCGCAAAACGTGACGAGCCAACCGAAATTGCGTGAGCTTCTCAAAAAGAAGGGCATCAAAGCAACACAAGCGACCGTGTCGCGAGATCTTGAAGATTTGGGTGCTGTCAAGGTGCGCACCGCTAGCGGCGAGACAACATATGCGATACCAGAGTTTGAGCCAGATCGACTTTCGCCACCTGACCAACTAAAAAGAGTGCTCGCCGAGTGGGTTGCTGATGTGCAATTCAACGAGCCGATTGTTGTTGTGCGAACACCACCAGGCTGTGCTCACGTCGTGGCATCGGCACTCGATCGATCTCGGTTGCAAGGTTTGCTTGGCACTGTTGCGGGTGATGACACAATGTTGTGCGTGGCTAATTCAAGTTATTCAGCCAAACGACTTGCAAAAGACATTAAACAGTTAGCGGGTCTCGAAAATGACTGATCAGCCACTATGGCACGGGCGCTTTGAAGCGAGTCCTGCCGAATCTCTGTTGAAGTTCACCGAGAGTTTGTCGTTTGACAAGCAACTATGGCGTGATGACATCGTTGGTTCAATCGCTCATGTTCGTGGTTTGGCTCAGGCAAGTGTGATCACACTTGCCGAGAGTGAAGAAATCATTCTCGCGTTGAACACTGTCGCTACAGAGATGTCGAGTGGAAAATTTGAATTTGTCGCCAGCGACGAAGACATTCACACTGCCATTGAGCGTCGCGTAACTCAGTTAGCGGGGGACACTGGTGCAAAGTTGCACACCGGTCGTAGTCGTAATGATCAGGTCGCAACGGCTCTCAGATTGTGGTGCAAGCGCGAGCTTGCGAATGTTGCAAAATTGACGCTTGATTTGTGCGATGTCTTGTCGACCCGAGCCACTGAGTCTGGTTGGGGTGCTGACGGTGACTACCTGCCTGGTTATACCCATATGCAACGAGCCCAGCCAGTTTTGCTGGCGCACCATTTTGCTGCGCATGCGTGGGCATTGATGCGCGATGTAGATCGATTGTCTCAAACAATCGAGCGACTAGATGTTTCGCCGCTTGGTGCTGGTGCGCTGGCGGGTTCATCCTTGCCACTTGACGCAGACTTTGTTGCAAGAGAACTTGGTTTTTCTCGACGTTTCAATAATTCGCTTGACGCAGTTTCAGATCGAGACTTTGTGGCTGAAGCATTGTTCAATATTGCCCTCATCGGTGTGCATCTTTCTCGGCTTGGTGAAGAGTGGGTGTTGTGGACAACACAAGAGTTTGGTTTTGCTGTTCTAGATGATGCTTATGCAACCGGGTCGTCGATGTTGCCGCAAAAAAAGAATGCTGACATTGCCGAACTTGCACGCGGCAAGTCAGGGCGATTGATCGGTAACTTGACCGGCCTGCTGGCCACGCTCAAGGCAATGCCACTTGCGTACAACCGAGATTTGCAAGAAGACAAAGAGCCATTGTTCGATTCGGTAAACCAAGTATCTCTCGCGTTGCAGGCACTGGCTGGCATGATCGCGTCTGCGCGATTTAACACCGAGGCGATGAAGTCTGCTGCCGATTCTGAGTTGTTGGGTGCAACAGATTTGGCCGAGTGGCTCGTTGCACGAGGCATGCCTTTCCGTGAAGCGCACGCTCACGTCGGTGCGCTCGTGAGCAAATCAATTCGTGATTCGGTAAAACTCTCGCAGTTGGTTGCAGTCGACAAGAAACTCGGACCAGACGCAGTCAGTTTGCTCAACCCGGGTGTGGGTGTTTCGCGACGCACAACAAAAGGTGGCAGTGGCCCCGTGCCCGGTGCAGTTCAAAGCGACGAACTCAGTGCTGCACTAACAGTGATGCGCACACGAATTGCGGCACTAAACAACTCGCAATAACGCCTATTATTGCGAGTGTGGTAGCCGCCCAAGATTTTGTCAAAGAGTTTGGTGCTCGTGGTTTAATTCACGACAGCACTGACCGAGCCGCCTTAACGGCTCGAGCGACTCAATCGTCTTTGGGTGTTTATGTTGGCTTCGACCCAACTGCCGACTCATTGCACATCGGTCATTTGTTGGGACAAATAACGCTGCGAAGATTGCAGCTTCTCGGTCATCGTCCGTTTACCCTCGCAGGCGGTGCAACCGGCATGGTGGGCGACCCTTCTGGTCGCAGCGAAGAACGCAATCTGCTTGACGCTGAAACTCTGCACCACAATGTTCAGTCGATCAAGCGCCAGCTTGAACGAATTCTTGATTTCGAAAAAGGCCCGACACAGGCAACTTTGGTTGACAACGCAGACTGGACACGAAAGTTTTCGATGCTCGACTTTTTGCGCGAAGTTGGCAAACACATAACCGTGAACCAGATGTTGGCCAAAGACTCGGTAAAGAGTCGCATCGCAGACGCAAATGGCCTTTCGTATACAGAGTTCAGTTACATGCTGTTGCAAGCAAATGACTTCCGTCATCTTGCCGAGCATCATGACTGCGAAATGCAGATGGGTGGGTCTGACCAATGGGGAAACATCACTGCAGGAATCGATTTAATTCGCAAAAAACTCGGTCGTTCAGCGTTTGGTTTGACGTGGCCACTTGTAACTAGAGCAGACGGCACAAAATTTGGCAAAACTGCTGACGGCGCAATTTGGCTTGATGCTCGTCGCACTTCGCCGTATCAGTTTCGTCAGTATTTTGTGCAAATTGCCGACGCCGATATCGAGAAAATGCTGCTGCAGTTTTCATTGCATCCGATTGAAGTGATCAAAGAAATCGTCGCCGAGCAAAAACGCAGCCCTGAAGCACGAATCGGACAACGAAGTTTGGCTCGCGAATTGACTGCATTGGTTCACGGCGAAGATGCAGCAGAGGCAGCCGAAGAGGCTGCAGCTGTTTTGTTTGGCGCGAATCCAATGTCGGCGACACCGGCAACATTGCACTTGATTGCCAGCGAAGTTGCCGTCACGCAAATGGGCGTGGCCGCCCTTGGCGATGCCGTTGCAGTGTTGGTTGAAACCAAACTTGCGTCTTCTAACAGTGAAGCGCGACGGTTGCTGACCCAACGCAGTGTGCGAGCAAATGGTGAGCAAGTTGATGACCAAACGAATTTGTCAAAAATCGCCTTGCTGCACAATCGATGGATGTTGCTGCGCAAAGGTAAAACGAGTTATCACCTCGTAGACGTCAAAGGCTGATTCTGTTTAACGCGGGGACGCGTAAAAATTAGCTGACGCTAAGTTCGTATTTACTGACGCCGCGAATTGTCAAACGGTCTCGCCATTCAGGCTGGCTTACGACTTCGATATTTTTAAAAGTCTTGACGAGTGTTCCAAGTGCGACCTCTGTTTCAAGTTTCGCTAATGAGGCGCCAAGGCAATAATGCACACCAGCGGCAAATGCCAAATGCTTATTTGAATTTTTTCGTGAAAAGTCAAGTTGGTGTGGGTTAGTAAAAACACTTGGGTCGTGATTGCTGGCGCCAAGACTCGCAAGAACTAACGAGCCTTTAGAGATTTTGATGTCGTCTTGACCAACTCGAATCACAGAATCGACTAATGGCGTTCGAATTGTGTGTTGTACCGGGCCGTTAAAGCGCAACAATTCGTCGACCATATTTGGTGTGCAGCCAGTTTCACGCATCACCGCGAGTTGTTCTGGGTGGGTGAGTAGCGCATGCATCGAGTTGCCGATCAAGTTGACGGTCGTTTCGTGGCCGGCGATGTAAAGCAAGATGACAAACGACATCAGTTCTTCGTTGTTTAGTTTTTCGCCCTGCTCTTCGACGCTGATCAAAGATGAGAGCATGTCGTCGCCCATATTTTTTCGACGATGGCTGATGACTTCTTCGAGATATGGCCGCATTTTGCTGATTGCGATTTGACCTTTTTCGAGGTCTTCAACGCCAGTGGTTGGCTCAAGAGTTGCTGTGATTATCTGTGACCATTCGCGCAGTTCTTCGCCGCGGTCAGTTGGCATCGCCAGCAAGTCTGAGATCACTTGAAATGGCACAGGAAACGCCAACTCTTCGACGAGTTCGAGACTTCCAGTTTTCTTGGCATTGGCAAGTGAGTCGTCGACGAGTTGTTGAATTCTCGGTCGCAATTTTTCAATTGCGCTCGGGGTGAAAGACTTCGAAACCAATCGTCGCAGGCGAGTGTGATCTGGCGGGTCGAGATTGAGCATCGATTTGCTGCGCTCATTTTCGCGTCTGAATTTTCGCGTTGGTGTCTCAGGAAGGTTTGCGTTCAGTTCAATATCGCGACTGAAATCGTTGTTACGTAACGTATTGACGACATCGTCGTAGCGTGTTAACACGACGAAACCTAACGGCGTGAGATGAACAGGGTCGAGTTCGCGCAACTTGTCGTAAAATGGGTAAGGATTTTTGCGAAATTCCGGATCAAACGGATTGAACGAAACTTCTGCCACACATGAACCTTAGTTTTCGACCAAACCCTTGCCAGTATTGAGAAACACGGCAGGGCAAAGACCAGCAGAATCTGAACCTAAAAAAGCCCCTTAAATCAAGGCATTTTCTTTGGTTTGTTTGGTCCGAAGGTTGATAAATCAAGGAGTTGATGGCTAGTATTGCTCCCCGCACTCTGATCAGGGGTGCGCCACCAATTCGCGGTGGGGCATGACTAGCAAGTTCGCTTGCTGGGTGCCCAAAGTGAATGCTCCTTGAAAACGGAAGAGAAGATTGAACGCCAGTGCGGTCAATAGAAAACGGCCCGCCCTTAATTGGGTTGGGTCGCTATTTATTGTCCGTCAATTCCGATCAATTGTGAAGCGAGCTTGCTCGTGAATCGTTGATCAAATAATTATTAATACCGGCAATATTCGATTCGGTTTGAATATTGTCGGCAGGAAACGACGACAACAAAACAGATTTTTTTCCATCTGGTCGTCGTGGACTTTCCTAGATCTACTTGAACTTCGGTTCAAGCATTTCTTGACGGAGAGTTTGATCCTGGCTCAGGACGAACGCTGGCGGCGTGCTTAACACATGCAAGTCGAACGATGAAGTGGAGCTTGCTCCACGGATTAGTGGCGAACGGGTGAGGAACACGTGAGAAACCTGCCTCGGATTTTGGGATAACAAATGGAAACGTTTGCTAATACCAAATAACGTCGGAGAGTCACATGACTTTCTGACGAAAGGAATTCCGATTCGAGAGGGTCTCGCGGCCTATCAGCTTGTTGGCGGGGTAATGGCCCACCAAGGCAACGACGGGTAGCTGGTCTGAGAGGATGGTCAGCCACACTGGGACTGAGACACGGCCCAGACTCCTACGGGAGGCAGCAGTGGGGAATCTTGCGCAATGGGCGAAAGCCTGACGCAGCAACGCCGCGTGCGGGAAGAAGGCTTTCGGGCTGTAAACCGCTTTCAGCAGGAACGAAAATGACGGTACCTGCAGAAGAAGGAGCGGCCAACTATGTGCCAGCAGCCGCGGTGATACATAGGCTTCAAGCGTTGTCCGGATTTATTGGGCGTAAAGAGTTCGTAGGCGGTCGAGTAAGTCGGGTGTGAAAATTCTGGGCTCAACCCAGAGACGCCACCCGATACTGCTTAACTTGAGTTCGATAGGGGAGTGGGGAATTCCTAGTGTAGCGGTGAAATGCGCAGATATTAGGAGGAACACCGGTGGCGAAGGCGCCACTCTGGATCGACACTGACGCTGAGGAACGAAAGCATGGGTAGCAAACAGGATTAGATACCCTGGTAGTCCATGCGGTAAACGGTGGGCACTAGGTGTGGGTTTCTATTAACGAAATCCGCGCCGTCGCTAACGCATTAAGTGCCCCGCCTGGGGAGTACGGTCGCAAGACTAAAACTCAAAGGAATTGACGGGGGCCCGCACAAGCAGCGGAGCGTGTTGCTTAATTCGATGCTACGCGAAGAACCTTACCTAGGTTTGACATGTTTGGAAAAGCAACAGAGATGTTGTGTCCGCAAGGGCCAAACACAGGTGGTGCATGGCTGTCGTCAGCTCGTGTCGTGAGATGTTGGGTTAAGTCCCGCAACGAGCGCAACCCTTATCCAATGTTGCCAGCAAGTTATGTTGGGGACTCATTGGAGACTGCCGGGGTTAACTCGGAGGAAGGTGGGGATGACGTCAAGTCCTCATGCCCCTTATGTCTAGGGCTGCAAACACGCTACAATGGCCGATACAAAGGGTTGCCTGCTCGCGAGAGTTAGCTAATCCCGTAAAGTCGGTCTCAGTTCGAATTGAAGTCTGCAACTCGACTTCATGAAGCTGGAGTTGCTAGTAATCCCGGATCAGCACGCCGGGGTGAATACGTTCCCGGGCCTTGTACACACCGCCCGTCACACCACGAAAGTCGGCAACACCCGAAGCCGGTGGCCTAACCGCAAGGAAGGAGCCGTCTAAGGTGGGGTCGGTGATTGGGGTGAAGTCGTAACAAGGTAGCCGTACCGGAAGGTGCGGCTGGATCACCTCCTTTCTAAGGAGTCGACTCAAGAACTCGAAGACATTCGTTTTCGTTTCTTGTTTCGTTTCTAGTTAATGCACTGTCGTGTCAATCGCAAGATATTTGTAAGTCGCAGGATTACCTCCTTACAAAAGATCAACGGTCGACATAATCTTCTCTTTCGTTTTGAGGGAGCAATCCCTCAGCGATGACGATGACCACTTGTTGCTAACAAGTTCATCCTCTCTCAGTAACGATTTGTCGTTTACATTCGCACCTTGAGAATTTCAGAGCAAGCACGAGCATCTAATAATTAAATTATTAACATTAATTCCAAGCTACAAAGAGCCAACGGTGAATGCCTTGGCGCCAATAACCGAAGAAGGACGTGGATGACTGCGAAAAGTTACGGTGAGCCGTCTATCAGGCTTTGACCCGTAAATGTCCGAATGAGGAAACTCTGCACCCGTCATGGGGTGCAACTCTGAAGTGAATACATAGCTTCAGTGGAGGGAACCGGGAGAATTGAAACATCTCAGTACCCCGAGGAATGAAAAGCAAACGCGACTCCCTTAGTAGCGGCGAGCGAAAAGGGAAGAGACTAAACCGTGCTGGCGCAATAGCCTGATGGCGTTGCCAGTACGGTGTCGAGGGACGACTAGACACTGCATCAGAAGTGTCGCGAAGTTACAAAGTTGCTAGGTAGAAGAATTGTCTGGGAAGACAAGCCACAGTGGGTAAGAGCCCCGTATTCGAAACTTATGCAGCCTTCGAGTCCAATCCCAAGTAATGCCGGATCCGAGCAATCTGGCATGAATCTGTGGGGACCACCCCATAAGTCTAAGTATTTATTGGCGACCGATAGTGAACCAGTACCGTGAGGGAAAGGTGAAAAGAACCCCGGGAGGGGAGTGAAATAGTACCTGAAACCGTTGGTTTACAAACAGTCAGAGAGTCGTTGTACCGTTCGCGGTGCAGCCTCGATGGCGTGCCTTTTGAAGAATGAGCCTACGAGTTACGGTATGTGGCGAGGTTAACCCGTGAGGGGTAGCCGGAGCGAAAGCGAGTCTGAATAGGGCGTTTAGTCGCATGCTGTAGACCCGAAGCCAAGTGATCTTGCCATGGGCAGGTTGAAGCGGGGGTAAGACCCCGTGGAGGACCGAACACACGTCAGTTGAAAATGGCGGTGATGACCTGTGGTAAGGGGCGAAAGACCAATCAAACTTGGCGATAGCTGGTTCTCCTCGAAATGCATTTAGGTGCAGCGTCATGCGTTCAGTACCGGAGGTAGAGCACTGGATGGGTTAGGGGGCCTACAAGCTTACCGACCCCAGCCAAACTCCGAATTACGGTACTCCAGAGCATGGCAGTGAGACCACGGGGGATGAGCTTCGTTGGTCGAAAGGGAAACAGCCCAGATCATCATCTAAGGCCCCTAATTCAGGACTAAGTGGAAAACGATGTGAAACCGCATAGACAGCCAGGAGGTTGGCTTAGAAGCAGCCACCCTTAAAAGAGTGCGTAACAGCTCACTGGTCGAGTGGTTTTGCGCGGACAATATAACGGGGCTCAAGTCCTGAGCCGAAGATATGGATTGCATCGTCATTCGTGATGATGCAGTGGTAGAGGAGCGTTGATGCAGCAGTGAAGCGGCGGGAGAACCCGACGTGGAGCGGCATCAAGTGAGAATGTAGGCATGAGTAGCGAGAGAGGGGTGAGAAACCCCTCCGCCGAAAGCCCAAGGTTTCCTGGGGAAGGCTAATCCTCCCAGGGTAAGTCGGGAGCTAAGGAGAGGCCGCGAGGCGTATCCGATGCACAACTGGTTGATATTCCAGTACCGCCGTGTACACGTCAAGCCCAAGAACGAAAAAGTGGGGGCTGCCTTCGGGCGAACCCACGGCTTTGTTTGCGGGTAGTTGAAGGGGGACACAGGAGGGTAGATGATCCGGGGCGATGGTAGTCCCCGGGTAAGCGTGTAGGAGGTTGCCGATGAGAGTTGGTGACATTAACTCCGAGACGCGATGCCGATCTCTTTTGAGAGAAGTCATTGATCCCACACTGTCGAGAAAAGCCCAGCAGCGAGTTGACACGGCGCCCGTACCCCAAACCGACTCAGGTGGGCGAGTAGAGAATACTAAGGCGATCGGGAGAACTATGGTTAAGGAACTCGGCAAAATGCCTCCGTAACTTCGGAAGAAGGAGGACCCTTTTTGGTGAAAGGACTTCGCGTCCTCGAGCTAGAAAGGGTGGCACAGAGCAGGGGGTAGCGACTGTTTAACAAAAACACAGCAGCGTGCCAAGCCGCAAGGCGATGTATACGCTGTGACGCCTGCCCAATGCTGGAAGGTCACGAGGAACGGTTAGCCGTAAGGCGAAGCTGTGAATCTAAGCCCCAGTGAATGGCGGCCGTAACTATAACGGTCCTAAGGTAGCGAAATTCCTTGTCGGGTAAGTTCCGACCTGCACGAATGGCGTAACGACTTCCCCGCTGTCTCAACCATAGACCCGGCGAAATTGAAGTACGAGTAAAGATGCTCGTTTGCTGCGGAAGGACGGAAAGACCCCGTGCACCTTTACTATAACTTGGTGTTGAGCTTCGACCTTAACTGTGTAGCTTAGGTGGGAGACTGTGAAGCGCGAGCGCTAGTTCGCGTGGAGTCATTAGTGAAATACCACCCTGTTCAGTTTGGAGCTCTAACCTCGATCCATAATCTGGATCAGGAACAGTGCCAGGCGGGTAGTTTGACTGGGGCGGTCGCCTCCTAAATTGTAACGGAGGCGCTCAAAGGTTCCCTCAGACTGGTTGGTAATCAGTCGGCGAGTGTAATGACACAAGGGAGCTTGACTGCGAGACTGACAGGTCAAGCAGGTACGAAAGTAGGACATAGTGACCCGGCCATTGCTTGTGGAAGCGTGGTCGCTCAACGGATAAAAGGTACGCCGGGGATAACAGGCTAATCTTTCCCAAGAGTCCATATCGACGGAAAGGTTTGGCACCTCGATGTCGGCTCATCGCATCCTGGGGCTGAAGCAGGTCCCAAGGGTTGGGCTGTTCGCCCATTAAAGCGGTACGCGAGCTGGGTTCAGAACGTCGTGAGACAGTTCGGTCCCTATCCTCCGCAGCCGAAAGTGAATTGAGGAAATCTGTCTCTAGTACGAGAGGACCGAGACGGACGTAGCTCTGGTGTGTCAGTTGTCTTGCCAAAGGCACGGCTGATTATCTACCTACGGAATGGATAACCGCTGAAAGCATCTAAGCGGGAAGCCAGTTCCAAGATGAGTTCACTCATGCAGTCAATGCAGTAAGGCCCGTGACGAGACCATCACGTTGATAGGCCGGAGGTGTACATGCGGTAACGCATTTAGCCGACCGGTACTAATCGGCCGAGGGCTTGGATTTTGCTCGTGCTTGCTCTGAAGTCCTTAGGGGTGATCCCTATGCGACTACAAATTTCTGGTGACCATAGCGACGGGGTCACACCCGTTCCCATTTCGAACACGGCAGTTAAGCCCGTCCGCGCCGATGGTACTTGGAGGTAGACCTCCTGGGAGAGTAGGTCGTCGCCAGATTAATTTTGAATAAACAAATAGCCCTGCCGAAAGGCGGGGCTATTTGCATTTCCGGCACAAGTTCGAACGAACTTCAGCGCCAACCGAATCTTGACGAATCACTAGCGTGTTGATGTGAACTCAGCCCAAAATCATTTCGATGTGATCATCGTTGGTGCCGGTATCTCGGGTATTGGTGCTGCGTATCACTTGAAGACGATGAGCCCAGATCGAACCTTTCAAATTCTTGAAGGGCGTGCGAATTTTGGTGGCACATGGGATCTGTTTCGCTACCCAGGTGTGCGCTCAGACAGCGACATGCACACTCTTGGCTACAGATTCAAACCGTGGACTGCAGACAAGTCGATTGCTGATGGCCCAGCGATTCTTGATTATCTACGTGAGACGATTGCTGAAAACAATTTGGATGAAAAGATTCGCTACAACCATCACGTCACAAAAGCAGAGTGGTCATCACTGAGCAAAACGTGGACGCTTTCGGTGCTTGACAAAATCTCAAACACTGTGAACTCGTTTTCGTGCAATTTTTTGTTCATGTGTTCGGGTTACTACAGCTATAAGCAAGGCTTCACGCCAGAGTTTGAGGGCATTCAAAACTTCAAAGGCACAGTGGTGCATCCGCAATTTTGGCCACAAGATCTTGACTATCGCAACAAGCGAGTCGTAGTTATTGGCTCTGGTGCAACTGCAATGACGATTGTGCCCGCAATGGCTAAAGATGTCGCCAAGATCACGATGTTGCAGCGCTCGCCGACATTTGTAATTTCACGACCGTCGGTTGATCCATTTGCTAAACGAATGCGCCGTTTATATCCGAAGCGCATTGCGTATGCCTTGACAAGAATCGAGAACACAACAAGGCAGCAAGAGTTGTACAAACTTTGTCGCGCGTTTCCGGCTGAAGTAAAGCAAGTGATGATTGATGCCGTTCGCGCAGAACTCGGGCCCGATTACGACGTTGAAAAACACTTCACTCCTGTCTATAACCCGTGGGACCAGCGAATTTGTTTGGTGCCCGATAGCGATTTGTTCGTCGCGATTAGATCGGGCAAAGCCGAAGTTGCAACAGACACCATCAAAACTTTTACCGCGACTGGCATTGAACTCGAGTCGGGTAGTCATCTCGATGCCGACATCATTGTTACTGCGACGGGCATCGAACTTGTGACGCTCGGCGAAATGGAATTCGTGATCGATTCACAGCTTGTTAATTTCGCAGATACGTGGACCTATAAAGGTTGCGCTTATTCGGGAGTGCCAAACTTGGCATCTTCGTTTGGTTATATCAACGCTTCGTGGACATTGCGTGCCGACTTGACTTGCGAGTATGTCTGTCGACTGCTAAATCACATGCGAAAGACCAAGACGTCTGTCTGTACGCCAACGTTGCGCGAAACTGACAAGAATATGGAGCCTCGAAAGTGGCTCGAAGATTTTTCGTCTGGCTACATGAAAAGAACCATGCACAAGATGCCCAAGCAAGGCAACTTTGAACCGTGGCTTAATCCGCAGAACTATGAAGCAGATAAGAAGATGTTTCGCAAGTCACCACTCGAAGACGGAGTAATGCTCTTCACGAATTAGATCTCGCAGCATCAGTCTTTATTGGTTGTTTTGGCGATAGCGTCAATATGCCATGCCACGCGACGAAAACCCCGATTCTGAGCGTCGTCCTCGCAGAGATCGCGGCGAGCGAACTGGCCGTCCGGCAAGGCCTTTTGTAAAGGGAAGTCGTCCGCCACGCCCTGCTGGTGCTGGAGATCGTCGAGATCGTCCACGCCGCGATAGTTCAGATCGTCCGGCGAGAAGTTTTGATCGTGATCGTCCTGCTCGTGCGCCTCGTGATGGCGATCGAGAGCGTCGTCCAGCGAGACCGTTTGATCGTGATCGTCCGCGCCGCGATGATCGTGATCGCCCGCGCCGTGATGATGGTGAGCGTCGTCCGGCGAGAAGTTTTGATCGTGATCGTCCGGCTCGTGCGCCTCGTGATGGCGATCGTGAGCGTCGACCAGCGAGACCATTTGATCGTGATCGTGCGCCGCGTGGTCCGCGCCGTGATGATCGTGATCGTCCACGCCGCGATGATGGTGAGCGTCGACCAGCGAGGCCGTTTGATCGTGATCGTGCGCCGCGTGGTCCGCGCCGCGATGATCGTGATCGCCCGCGTCGTGATGATGGTGAGCGTCGTCCGGCGAGAAGCTTTGACCGTGATCGTCCAGCTCGCCCGCGTCGCGATGACGGCCCGGACACGCGCACAGATGCGCAGCGCAGA